>CAXHYW010000035.1:0-13589 GCA_964021475.1 uncultured Desulfobacteraceae bacterium
ATAAAGCCTACAAATCCCAGGACAAAATTCACAAGGAAAGACTTAAGCTGGTGGAACAATATCAAAAATGCAATGAAAAATCAGAAAAAGAGGGCACTGACAAGCAGGTTTGCGAGCAATACCTGAAGGCTGCCGAAGCACTAAAATAAAAAAAAATTAACGTTAAAAAGGGCTGGAAATTAATTTTCCAGCCCTTTTTGTATAACCTACTTTTTTACGATCTACTTTATTTCGATCTACTTTATTTCGATCTAGTGAATCCTATTTTTTTTCCTTATTTTCATCCTTACCGGCATCGGCCATCATCTTGAGCATGGTGTATTTATCATTCACCTCTCCCTCAATTTTGGCTCTCAGTCGTTTGGATTCTTCAGGTAAACTTTTCTCCAGGGCTGCAAAGCGAACTTCTCCGCCAAGGAACTCCTGAAGCGTACCATCCGGAGCTTTTGAATCAAGCAGAAAGGGATTTTTTCCTTCTGGAATCAATTCCGGATTATACCGATACAAGGGCCAATAACCAGATTCAACCGCCAGTTTTCCTTCCAACTGGGATTTGCCCATGCCTTTTCTGATACCCTGGTTAATACAGGGGGCATAACAGATTATCAGGGAGGGTCCGGGATAATTTTCAGCTTCCAGGATGGCCTTCATGGTCTGATTCTTGTTGGCACCCATGGAGATGGATGCCACATACACATACCCATAACTCATCATCATCCGGCCCAGATCTTTTTTACCGATCTTTTTACCAGAAGCCGCATATTTGGCAATGGCACCTGTGGGGGTTGCCTTGGAAGACTGACCACCGGTGTTGGAGTATACTTCCGTATCCATGACCAGAATATTGATGTTGTCTCCGGATGCTAAAACATGGTCCAGACCGCCAAACCCGATATCATAGGCCCAGCCGTCACCACCGAATATCCAATGGGATTTTTTCACAAATACATCTTTTTCATTGTATATATCTTTTAAAAGCCCGTTTTTTTCATCCTTTAATAAGGTTTTTAGGGCAAAGCTGTATTTTTTGGATTCATCCACATTCTCTTTTCCGGCCAGCCAGCCTGCAAGGGCTTCTTTTAAATTGGCTGAAATTTCTGTTTCAAGGGCCTCTTCCACCTTGGCCGTCAGGGTTTTTCTCCTGTTATTCACCGCCAGCATCATGCCGTAACCAAACTCAGCCGCATCTTCAAACAATGAGCTGGCCCAGGCAGGTCCCTCTCCGTCTGCATTGGTGCAATAGGGAGTAGAAGGAGCAGAACCGCCCCATATGGAAGAACACCCCGTTGCATTGGCTATGGTCATTCTTTCACCAAACAGCTGGGTGATCACCTTTACATAGGGGGTTTCACCACAACCGGCGCAGGCACCGGAGAACTCAAGCAAGGGCTGGAATAACTGACTGCCTTTAACGGTTTCCCGTTTGAGAATATCCGTTTTAAAGGGAATACTTAAGGAAAATTTGTGGTTGCCCTTCTCGGCTATTACCTGACTTGCAACAGGTTTCATCACAAGGGCCTGTACCTTGGCCGGACAAATATCGGCACAATTACCACACCCCTGGCAATCCAAAGGATTTACCTGAATTCTGAGTTTATACTCGTCCATCCCCTTGCCCTTGCCGTCAACTGTTACAAAGGAGCCAGGGGCTCCTGCAAGTTCCTCTTCCTTAGCCACAATGGGAATAATGGCCGCATGGGGACAAACATAGGCACACTGGTTACACTGGATACAATTTTCCGGAAGCCATTCAGGCACATTGATGGCCACCCCGCGTTTTTCGTACTGGCTGGTTCCCTGTTCAAATACACCGTCCACGGAAAATGCAGAGACCGGAAGATCATCCCCGCCCTGGGCATTTATTTTGTGCATGACATCATCCACAAAGGGTGTGGCCTTGTCAGTTTCTCCTGTCTGCCTTACCCCATCTGCCCAGGATTTAGGCACATCGATCTTGTCCAGTTTGGCCAGGGTCTTGTCAACCGCTTCTATATTCATGTTAACAATGGCTTCACCCTTTTTGCCGAACATCACCTGGATGTCTTTTTTCAGCAGGGCAATGGCCTCTTCCACAGGCAATACATTGGCCAGGCTGAAAAAGCAGGTCTGCATGATCATGTTAATGCGGTTGCCAAGTCCGACTTCTCCGGCAATTTTTACGGCATCAATATTATAAAAATTTATTTTTTTGTCGTAAATGGTCTTTCGAACGTCCCCGGGAATATTTTCTTCCATGTCCTTTAAGGACCATTCGGAATTTAACAGAAGAGTTCCCCCTTCCTTGAGACCCTTGAGCACATCATAAATTTCCATATAATTGGATTTATGACAGGCCACAAAATCAGAATTTTCAATCAAATATGTAGACTGAATTTTCATATCCCCGAACCTCAAGTGAGATACGGTGAGCCCGCCTGATTTTTTGGAATCATAGGCAAAATACCCCTGGGCATATTTATCGGTGTTGTCCCCGATGATTTTGATGGCCGACTGGTTGGCACCCACGGTTCCATCAGAACCCAGGCCCCAGAATTTTGCGGAAATCGTCCCCTTGGGCGCAGGATCAAATCCCTTGACCACATCAAGGGAGGTATGGGTGACATCATCCACGATTCCCACGGTGAAATGGTTCTTGGGAGAAATCACTTTCATGTTGTCGTAAACCGCTTTAATCATGGAAGGATTGAACTCCTTGGAAGACAATCCATACCGTCCGCCAATTATTTTCGGACCTTCACCATATTCCATGAATGCGGTGCAGACATCCATATAAAGCGGATCACCAATGGCACCCGGTTCTTTGGTTCTATCTAAAACCGTAATCGTCTCAACGGTTGAAGGAATGGTATTTAAAAAGGCTTCTACATCAAATGGTCTGTAGAGGCGAACCTTTACAAGTCCCAGTCTCTGGCCTTCTTTATTTAATTGTACAATGGACTCTTCAATGGCTTCACAACCGGATCCCATGGCCACAATCACCCCATCGGCTTCGGGGTCCCCTACATAATCAAAGGGTTTATAATGTCTGCCCGTCAGGTCACCCACTTTTTTCATACAGGCTTTTACAATGGCCGGAACCTTGAGATAATAGGAGTTGGATGCTTCACGGCCCTGGAAATAAATATCGGGATTCTGGGCAGTTCCGCGGGTATCGGGATGTTCCGGGTTAATAGCTCTGTTTTTAAAGGCCTGGTAGGCATCATGATTAAAAAGCTCGGCCATATCCTCGGTGTCAATCACCTCTATTTTCTGAATTTCATGGGAGGTTCTGAACCCATCATAAAAATGAAGAAAGGGCACCCGGGCTTCAAGGGTTGCCAGATGGGCCACAAGAGCTAAATCCTGTGCTTCCTGGACAGAACAGGATGCCAGCATGGCAAATCCGGTCTGTCGGCAGGCCATTACATCCTGATGATCCCCAAAAATTGACAGAGCATGGGCGGAGATGGCCCGGGCAGTTACATGGAAAACCGTGGGAAGAAGTTCACCGGCTATTTTATACATATTGGGTATTTTTAACAAAAGACCCTGGGAAGCCGTAAAGGTAGTGGTTAGAGCACCGGCAGCAAGTGAGCCATGAACCGCTCCTGCAGCACCGGCTTCAGACTGCATTTGTTTTATATCCAGGATCTGCCCGAATATATTTTTTTTACCCTTTGCAGCCCAGGAGTCTGCTATCTCACCCAGGGGACTTGAAGGGGTAATCGGATATATGGCAGCTACCTCACTCATGGCATAAGCCACGTGGGTAGCAGCAGTATTTCCATCAATCGTCTGCATTCTTTTTTTCATAGGTATCACCTCGTTTATATTAATTAAAACGTTTATAATCCCAATATAACCCGTAACTCATATAATAAATTAGTATTTTTGTAAATGATCAAAGAAAAACATGTTTTTTATTATTAATTGTTAATATTTTGTGAATATTAATTATTAAATAATTCTTTATTTAACTTTATTTTTATATTTTCTTTCCGTTCATTCTATACCAGGGAAAATCACCTATTTTCTGTTGTTTTTTCTTAAAATATGATACACTTAGCTTTTTATTTAAAGAAAATTGTATCTAATTATTTTCTATTTTTATTTTTTATTTTGAAGGAGTTTATATGGGTTTGATATCATCAACTCATTCCATGAGCCGCTACCACATTGATGGTAAATTTGAAACAGCGGTGATGGATGAAGTTCGAAAGGGATTAATCGAAAATGCAATTCCAAAGCAGGAAAATATGTACGAAGAACTGTCCGCCGGGTGGACTCCCTATGAAAGCCCCTATAATCCGGATTTTGAAAAATTTTCCTTTATTTTCGGTACTTATTTTGCTTTTTCCCTGAGAATTGA
Organism: uncultured Desulfobacteraceae bacterium; assembly: GCA_964021475.1. Classification (GTDB taxonomy): domain Bacteria; phylum Desulfobacterota; class Desulfobacteria; order Desulfobacterales; family Desulfobacteraceae; genus NBML01. The sequence continues at coordinate 4,349 of CAXHYW010000035.1, forward strand.
TAAAAAATCAATCCCCATGAAATTGGTTCAAAAAGAGATGGCCCTAGCTATAGAAAAGAAAAAGGAAGAATCCGGCCGGGATTTTTTATCTAAAAATGAAAAATCAGAACTGAAGGAAACCATATTGGACGTGCTCATGCACAAGATTCCCTCCATCCCAAATATTTACGATATACTCTGGAGTTATGAAGACAAAAATCTTTTTTTGTTTACCACCCAGAAAGCCGCCAATGAATTATTTGAAACCATTTTTCTAAATTCTTTTGGTTTAAAACCCATCCGGTTGTTTCCCTATACTATTATTGAAACAAAATCTAACTTTTCAGAAGCTCAAAAAGACCGGGTGCTCTCCCTATCTCCCTTAAAATATCGAAAGGATAACCATGCTTGATATCGCCACCGCCTATAATAAATACATTTTTCTTGGTAATGAATTTTTAACCTGGATCTGGTTTCTCATTGAAAAAGATCAGGATATTGCCGCCATCATTGAATCCAATGAATCCATTTCCTTTTCCATTGGAAACTCCCTTGTTCTTGAAAATAACCTCGGGGATAAATCAAAGGAAAAAATTACCATTAAAGGGGATCAGGCAGGTCTTGAAGAAGGGACCACAGCTCTCAGAAAAGGTGCCTCTGTTACGGAATTAAATCTATTGTGTAAAATGGGGGAAGAAGATGAATATAAGTTCACCATCAAGGGAGAAAGTTTTAATATTACCGGACTTAAAACCCCCTCCACCCAGACCACAAAATCAGAAGATGAATTGGAGGGGATGATTCTTGAAAAAGCCTTTTTATTACTGAAGGTTACACAGGTTATTGACACGCTTTTTTTAAAATATATTGAGCTAAGAATTTCAGATGACTGGAAAACCAAAGGATTACAAGAGATTAACAACTGGATTAAAGGGTAATAATAAAATGTTCAAAACTTCATGGGTTTTGAACACCTTTGAAATCAGGTCAATAACCATTGCCTTATGAACAAGATATAAACCTAATTTTAATAATAACTTTATTTTTTTTATCTGATAAATCAGAAACTTATAAAGTTATGAACATATAAACACCCCTTATTATTGTTATTATCTTTAATTAGTTAATATATTAATATAACCATCTCGATTTAATAATTGATAATTCATAGATTTTGATATAAATATTTAAGGATATGCAATTTTATAAAAAAAGGATTTTAAATGAAATTTTCGTTTAATAAAAAAGATATCTTGGATATCTTGTCCAAGATACAGGGAATAACAGGGAGGAAAACCAATTTAACCATCACCTCTGATATTCTGATTAAAGCGTTTGGGTCACAGATCAGCATTACGGCCAATGATCTGGAAACTGTTTTCACAGGTACCTATGACGCCCAAATTGAAACAGAAGGTATCCTGTCCATAAATTCTAAAAAGTTTTTTGAGATCATCAGAGAATACCCTGACAATGAAATTGTTATAAATGAAGTGGAAAACAGATGGATTGAAATTGGAACAGGCGACAGCCTTTACCATATTGTTTCATCTGATTATGAAAATTTTCCTGAAACCCCTGTGATCGAAAATGTGGATTTTATTGAAATCAGTGCCAAGGACCTTAAGAAAATGGTGTCGGTTTCATCTGTTGTCGGGTTTACCGGAGATGAAAAAAGAATATATGTTCTGGGGGCCCTGATTGAAAAAATAACCTCGGGTGACCAGGAAAGATTAAGAATTGTCTCAACGGATTCCAGACGCCTTCATTGCTATGATGCCCCATTTGAAGGAAAATTGACCCTTCCGGATGAAAGCGTTATCATTCCCAAAAAAGGATTGGGGGAACTCAATAAATTTATTGATTCTAATTTAGATCCTATCCAGGTGGGGGTAAAAGAAAATTATTTTATCTTCCAACGGGCAAATGAGTCCGTTATGATCAAGCTTCTGGAGGGAGAATATCCTGATTATAAACCGGTCATAAATTATGACGATATGATTCCCATGGAAGTGGATAGGAATATGTTTACCACTCTGATGCGGCGGGTATCCATATTAACCTCGGATGACTACAAGAGTGTAATTTTAAATTTTAAAGAAAATGAACTGACGGTTACCATCACCAATCCTGAGATAGGTGAATCAAAAGAACGACTCATGATCGGTTTTTCCGGAGATGAGATAAAAAGTGCCTTTAATCCTCAGTATTTTAAGGATGCACTGAACCTTTTCGAGGAGTCAATTGTGGTTATCAATATAAAAGACAGTAAAAGCCCCTGCATTATCAAGAGCCTTGATGATGATAAACTTGTTTGTGTAATAATGGCAATGCATATATCATGATAAATAATGACGTAACAAATGATTATAATTCGGATAGTATAAAAGTTTTAGAAGGTCTTGAAGCGGTTCGTAAACGGCCTTCCATGTATATTGGAAATGTTGACCTGGCAGGCCTTCATCACCTGGTATACGAAGTGGTGGACAATAGTATTGATGAGGCCATGGCAGGTCACTGTGATACGGTTCTTGTCACCATCCATTCGGATATGAGTGTGAGCGTGGAGGACAACGGCCGGGGTATTCCCATAGAAATGCATGAAACAGAGCATATTCCCGCCTGTGAAGTGGTCATGACCAAACTCCATGCCGGCGGTAAGTTTGACAAGGATTCCTATAAAGTTTCCGGCGGTCTTCACGGGGTGGGTATTTCCGTGGTCAACGCATTGTCCGAACTTCTTACGATGGAAGTTTATAAAAACGGTAAAATATATCACCAGACCTATTCAAAGGGCGATAAGCTCACAGACCTTGTGGAGAAAGGTGAGACCGTGAAAAGGGGAACCAAGATCACCTTCATTCCTGATTTTACCATTATGAATGAAAATGATTTTGTCTATGAAACCCTTTCCAGAAGATTGAGAGAGCTGGCCTTTTTGAACAAAGGGTTAAGAATTATTCTGGAAGATGAAAGATCGGCTGAAAAAGATGATTTTTATTTTGAAGGCGGAATTGTTTCCTTTGTGGAATATTTGAACCGGGCCCACACCCCTTTACATGATCCCATTCACATTGAAGGGGATAAAAAAGATGTTCAGGTAGAGGTGGCCATTCAGTACAATGACACCTTTAAGGAAAAACTATTTTCCTTTGCCAATAATATCCGCACCATTGAAGGCGGCGCCCATGTATCTGGTTTCAAAGGCGCTCTGACCCGGACGGTAAATTCCTATATCACCTCGGGTTCCAATAATCTGCCCAAAAATATGCAGAATATTAAAATCAGCGGGGATGATATGCGGGAAGGTCTTTCCGTAATTATTTCCGTAAAGTTGATGGAACCCCAGTTTGAAGGACAGACAAAAACCAAGCTGGGTAACAATGAGATCAAGGGAGTTGTGGAATCCCTTCTCAATGAAAAATTTGGCCAATACCTGGAAGAAAATCCTGGTGTGGCAAGAAAGATCATTTCCAAGGGTATCGATGCTGCTAGAGCCCGGGATGCAGCCAAAAGAGCCCGGGAACTGGCCCGAAAAAAAGGGACGCTGCTGGATGCCACCCTACCGGGTAAGTTGGCAGAGTGTCAATATGCAGATCCTGCTGAAAGAGAGCTATTCCTGGTGGAGGGTGACTCTGCCGGCGGTAGTGCCAAACAGGGAAGGGACCGACGGTTTCAAGCCATTCTTCCCCTGAAGGGGAAAATTTTAAATGTTGAAAAAGCCCGGTTTGACAAAATTTTAAGAAGTGATGAAATTAAAAACATTTTCACGGTTCTTGGCACCGGTGCCGGTCAGGAAGAATATGATATAGAAAAACTACGCTATCACAAGGTGGTTATCATGACCGATGCCGACGTCGATGGGTCCCATATCAGAACCCTGTTGCTTACCTTTTTCTATCGTCAAATGCCGGACCTTGTGGCCAATGGATATCTTTATATTGCCCAACCGCCACTTTTCAGGGTGGGCTCCCGGAAAAATGGGGTATACCTGAAAAACGAAGAAGAGTACTCCAATTATCTGGTTAAACGAATATCCTCCCAGAAGAATTTATTTATAAGTGGAAGTGAAGAGCCCCTGACCGAGGAAGTTTTTTACGAGTTTCTCCATAATATGACCGATTATTTTTCTGCCCTGAATTTATTGAGAAAAAGAGATTTTGATACAGATCTTTTATCTATTCTGATCAAAAACGGGGTAAAGGATAAAATTTTTCTGGAAACCAAAGAAAATATAGAAAACCTTTCCAAGGAACTTACCTCATGCGGGTATGACCCTGGTGAAATAGAGTATGATATGGAAAGAAATATCCATGAAATGGATATTTATGAGAGAAAAGAGGGGGGGAAATTGTTGGTAAGGATAGGAAAGGAACTATTGTCCACCAATGATTACCAGCGGATGCTCAGAAATTATAGAAAGATTGAATCTCTTGACCGTCCGAGTTTTTCCATTTCATCCAAAGCAGAAGATGCCAAGAAAATAACAACCCTGGACACCCTGGCCAAACTGTTTGAATTTGTTATGGCGGAAGCTAAAAAAGGGATCAATATCCAGCGGTATAAAGGTTTGGGTGAAATGAACGCAGACCAGCTCTGGGAGACCACCATGAATCCGGAAAAAAGGATTATGCTCAGGGTGGAGATTGAGGATGCTGAAAAAGCAGACGAGATTTTTACCCTGCTCATGGGAGAGGAAGTCGAACCCAGAAGAAATTTTATCCAGAAACATGCCCTGGAGGTATCTTCCCTGGATTATTAAGAAAACTTTCATAAATTAGGTTATCATAAATATTAACCGGTTCCAGGCTTTTGTCCCTGGAACCGGTTTTTTATTAGCATTTCAGGAGACATAATGATTTCAGCCAAAGAATATGCAGACAGACGACGACTGCTTGAGCATAAAATAGGGGCCCTGGGGCTTTTGGCCTACCTGGTTTCGTCCCGGGAAAGCATCTATTATCTGACCGGGGCTTCCTATGTTCCCGAGGAGCGGCCTTTTTTTATGATCATCATCCCGGAGCAGCCTCCTATTCTCATTGTGCCAAAATTGGAATATGCTCACATGCAAAAAAGTGGGATAGGGGAGGTGTTATCCTATACGGAGTTCCCAGCTCCAAAAGGAGAAGGTTGGCAGGAAATTTTATCCACCTGCCTTGAAAATACAAAAATATTGGGGGTGGAACCGGGGTTATCAGCCCAGAACCTGGGCAAGCTGTCCAGTTTTTCACCCAGGGTGGTCCCGATAATAGATCAATTAAGGCAGATTAAATCCCCGGCAGAAATTGAAATGATCAGAAAGACAGCGGCCTATGCGGATCAGGGAATGGAAAAGATAATGAAGGCAAGTTATAAGGGGGCCACGGTTCTTGAAATTTTTTCCCAGGCCCGGGCTATCCAGACCCAGGTATTAAAAGAGACAACCTATGATCCAATGGAATCTTCATTTTTAATGGCGACCTGGCCAGCTCCTTTCAGTGCCCAGCCCCACGGTATACCAAAGGTGGATGACCGAATGGGAAACGGACCTCTTGTGGGATTGAGCTATTTAAGAGTTAATGGATATGGCGCAGAAGTGGAACGGACCTATTTTCATACCAAGCCCTCAACAAAAGAGAAAAAGGTGTACAGCCATATGTTAAAGGCCAGGGAATTGGCAGTTTCCATGGTTCGACCCGGTGTGATCTGTGGCGATATTGACGAAAAGGTTTATCAATACCTTGTGTCCAAGGGGTATGAAAAAAATATTTTGCACAGAACCGGTCACGGCATTGGTTTGGGAAATCATGAAGGCCCCTTTATCGCCCGGGGCAGTGAGGAGGTTCTGAAAGAAAACATGGTGATCAGTATTGAGCCGGGTATTTATATACCAGAGCTTGGCGGGTTCCGACATTCCGATACCCTTCTGGTCACAAAGAGAGGTTACGAATTTTTAACACATCATCCATCTGACATGGATTCTTTGACTATCACTGCCTTTAACCCGTTTCGCAGGCTCATGGGCAAGGTGATTTCCCACAGCCTGGGATTAAAATAAATGACCGTCCCGCAATATTCATAGTTTGATATTATGCAAACCTTTCCCCCCTAGGGTGCCGAAGTTTCCCGGGTTTAAAGAAATACTTGAGTGCTGGCTTTGAGGTTTTTGTTGAAAATATTCATTATTTATTTCATTATGGGTAATATAAATAGTCCGGTTAGAAAAATGAATAGGGGGATAAAAATTGGAACAATTAAAACAATTTGAGAAAGCCCTTCTTTCGGTTGACCGTATTACCGCAAAAAATATTTTTTCCCAATATTCAAATGGGATTGATGCTTTAAAAACAGTACATGAACTTATTGCGCCATCCTTGGAAAGCATTGGGAGTAAATGGTCAAAAGGGGACGTATCCTTAGCACAAGTATATATGAGCGGACGTATCTGTGAGGAACTGGTTGATACAATACTTCCTCCATCCACGGAAGCTAACTTTGTCCAGCCAAATATAGCGATTACCACCCTTGACGATTTTCATTTTTTAGGAAAGCGCATAGTGTACAGCATTTTAAGATCCAGTGGGTTCAAGGTGATGGATTTAGGCAGAAAAGAGGTCAAGGGTCTGGTTAAGTCTGTGAAAGAAAATAATATTCAGATACTTCTAATCTCTGTATTGATGTTAAATTCAGCTTTGAAAATAAAGGAACTTAAAACAAGATTGGTCGAACAGGAAATTGCTGTAAAAATTATTGTCGGGGGTGCCCCATTTCGGATGGATGATGATTTGTGGCAAAAGGTTGGTGCAGATGCCACAGGTGTAAATGCATCAGATGCTGTCAAGCTTGTAACCGATTTCATGGGTGGTGCTAAATGACAGTTAATAAACTAACATCACTTCAACGGGTCCTGACAACAATGGGGCATCAAGAGCCAGACAGAGTGCCATTGTTTCTTTTCCCAACAATGCATGGTGCTAAAGAATTGAGTTTGTCTCTGAAGGCGTATTTTTCCAAACCTGAAAACATTGTGGAGGGGCAACTTAGGCTTCTTAAAAAATACCGTCATGATTGTGTTACTGCTTTTCATTACGCAGCACTTGATGTGGAAGCCTGGGGAGCTAATGTCATTTATAGTGATGATGGCCCGGTAACCGCCGGCTCCCCGATCATAAAAAAACCGGAGCAGATAAAAAAGCTGCAATTGCCAGACATTAAGAATAACCCAAGTTTGAAGAAAGTATTAATTGCTACTGAAAAACTCAAAGCGAAAGTGGGTGATGAAACGCCCATTATTGGGGTGGTTATATCTCCTTTTTCTTTACCCATCATGCAAATGGGCTTTGAGGTTTATTTGAATCTCATATTCGAGAATCGAGATCTCTTTGATCGTTTAATGAAACTCAATCAAACTTTTTGTGTATCGTGGGCAAATGCACAGCTTGAGGCAGGCGCGACAGCAATCGTATATTTTGATCCGGTTTCTTCTCCCACTATCCTTCAAAAAGAGGTCTATCTGGAGACGGGATACAAAATTGCTTTACAGACTTTATCTAAAATAAATGGACCTGTGGCAATACACTTTGCTTCGGGCAATTGTCTGCAAATCGCAGAGCAGGTCATTGATACCGGAGCGCAAGGTGTTGGTGTCAGCACCCTTGAAGATTTGGGAGATCTGAAAAAAGCCTTTGAAGACAAGGTGACTATTATTGGCAATCTTAATGGAATAGATATGGTTAACTGGACTCCAGAAAAGGCAGAATCTATTGTTAAAGATACAATTGCCAAAGCGGCTTCTGGTGGCGGCTTTATACTATCTGATAACCATGGGGAAATCCCATTCCAGGTCCCGGATGACATATTGATGTCTATTAGCAGCGCAGTAAAAAAATGGGGCAAATACCCTCTGAATCGGGTGAAGTAGATGGATGACAAGATTTCAGTTGTAATTTGCAATCAGTATAAGCTCGAGCTAAAATCAGTTCTCTCCCAAGATGGTTTTGAGAACTATATATCAATTCAAGCCCAGGCCAATCGGAAATACCCAGCCTGTTGTGATCACTCGGAAAAATTCATTTGTAATCTTCTGAAAAAAAATAAATCTACGCATATAATCGGCGGGTCTTGTCTGTCTATAACCAAGAAAGAATTTAGAGAATATGGTGGAATTGATCTGTATAAAGCAAACCAGTGCCAATATTTCCTTGCAAGTGAAGCTATTGTAGATGGTTTACAAAATCAGGGTGCGTATATCGTTTCGCCGGGATGGCTTGTTTCCTGGAAGAAAAAAATTGATTTCTGGGGTTTTGATCAATCAACAGCCCGGGAATTTTTCAAAGAGACCACATTAAAAATTGTTCTACTTGATACCGGGGTTTGTGAAAGCTGTGGGGAGGATCTGAAAAACTTTGCAGAATACCTGGACCTGCCATATGAAACTTTATATGTCGGCTTGGATCATTTTAAACTGTATTTAAGGGATTTGATGCATAAAATGAAGTCCAGGAGTGCCCATGACAAAGCCGAAATGATTCAACAAAGGGATGAAGCTGCAAATTACGCCATGGCAATGGAAATAGTGAGTCAATTGTCCGAGAGTAAAAGTGCTGCGGATACAATCCAACAGACGATTGACCTTTTCACCATGTTGTTTTCCCCGGAGCACATTATATTTCATTCAATGACTGAAAGCATTCCTTTTAACCCAGAATTATTTCAATTTGAAGGTGCTACCTGTTTAACAAACAATGGCCAGGGGTTCTTTGTCAAAATTAGTTTTGAGGGAGTAACTTATGGAGTTTTAGAGATCATTAATGTGGCTCATTCCCAATACCTGAAGGCATACATAAATTTGACGATGAACCTCATAGGCGTTGTTAGTCTGGCGATTAAAGAAGCGATATATAAAGAAAAATTGCTTGAGACAGCGGAGCAACTTGAATGGGAACTTGCAGTTAATGCTGCACTATCAGAAATATCGAGTGGTTTGATGAATCAGGATAACGATCTGGAGTACCTAATCCATCTCATTCTTAAACAAGCACTAAAACTGACAGGCAGCCAGCACGGCTTTGTATCTGTTGTGGATGAAAAGAGCGGCCATAAGATCGGCTATACGCTCACAAAGATGATGGGCTCATCCTGCAAGATTGAAGGAAAAGACAGGAAGATCGCCTTTTCCATAAGTGAGGAGGGAACCTATAAGGGTTTAAGTGGGCATGCATTAAATATAAAGACCGGTTTTTTCACAAATGATCCTGCTCGTCATCAAGAGGCAAAGGGGATA
>CAXHYW010000036.1:0-13458 GCA_964021475.1 uncultured Desulfobacteraceae bacterium
CATCCATCTCCAGTGAAAGGATTTCACATCCGGCCCTTAAGGGGCAGTCACCTGGTTTTTCCCGGGGAATTATACCCCCTGGACCGGGTGATCAGTTTTATCCACCCAAAGGATAATCGGGCGGTGTTTCTTTTCCCCTGGGAAGGCTGTCTTTTCCTGGGAACCACGGATGTGGACCACACCGTGGACCCCGCAGAATCGGTGTCAAAGGAACCTTGTATCAGCCTGGAAGAGGCCGATTATCTGATGGCGGGGTTGGCCTATATCCTGCCGGATCTTAGGGTGTCTCTGGATGATTGTATCGCCTCCATTGCCGGGGTTAGGCCTATATTGAGTAAGAAAAAGGTGGCTGCCTCCAAGGAATCCCGTGAACATGTGGTCTGGAAGGACCAGGGACTTGTGACGGTCACCGGCGGCAAACTGACCACATTTCGGCTATTGGCGGCGGATGCCCTGAAGGCGGCACAAAAATATTTGCCCGGGGCGTCTAAAAGGAAAACCCGCCCGAATGCTATATCCGACCCAGCATCAAAAATTGCCATTGAATCCATGGAAGGTCTGGGGTCAATGGATTCTCAATTGTCCCCTAACCAGTTGTCAAGAGGCGCGATCCAGCGTCTTAGGGGTCGGTATGGTGCCAGGGTGAAGCAGGTGATGGCCACTGGCTCCCCAAAAGATTTTTCCTCTGTTGCCAACACCCAGACATTGTGGGCAGAGCTTTGCCACGGTGCCCGGCATGAACAGATTCGCCATCTTTCAGACCTGTTGCTTCGTCGGGTGCGCATCGGTATTTTTTTACCCAATGGGGGGATGGATTTCATGGATGAAATCCAGACAAGACTCTCCCCCTTCCTTGACTGGGACGATAAACGATGGATCCAGGAAATAAAAGCCTATGAACAGGTGTGGCAGGATGCTTATTCCGTGCCGGGCCGAAAAAAATAAGGATTAGGGAGGATGTCCATGGAAGTAAAAACAATTTTGGCAATTGACTGCGGCACCCAGAGTCTTCGCGCCCTTCTTTTTGCCGAGGACGGGTCGTTGCTGGCCCGGGAGCAGCAGACCTATGAACCCTATTACAGCACCCAACCGGGGTGGGCGGAACAGGACCCGGACCTTTATTGGAAAAGCCTGGCAGCTGCCTGCCATCTATTAAAAAAGAATCACCCTAAAGCCTTTGCTGCCATTGCCGGGGTGGGGGTTACTTCCCAGCGGGCCAGCATGGTCAATGTGGACAAGGAGGGCAAGGTGTTGCGGCCGGCCATCATCTGGCTGGATAAAAGAATCGCACGCCCTGTATTCGGGGCAAAGGGGCTGGTCAATTTGGGTTTGAAACTTACCGGACTTGAAAAAAAACTCATGGATATTCAGACCCAGGGCAAAGGCAACTGGATCATCCAGAACCAGCCGGAGATATGGAAAAAAACCCATAAATATCTCCAGGTGTCCGGTTTTTTAAATCATCGGCTCACAGGGGAGTTTAGCGACTCTGCCGCCAGCCAAATCGGTCATTTGCCCTTTGATTATAAAAAACGCAAATGGGCCGGTAAATGGGCGTTGACCAGCTTGATTTTCCCCATTGAAATTGAAAAACTACCCGTTATGATACCACCGGGAGATCCCATTGGTGTGGTGACAAAAATAGCCGGAGAGCTTACAGGCCTTCGTCCCGGTATTCCGGTAATTGCCTGCGGCTCTGATAAGGGATGTGAGACTCTGGGAGCCGGTGTCACGAACCAGAAAATGGTATCCTTAAGTTTTGGTACCACCGCCACGGTCCAGACCACTTCCCAAAAATATTTTGAGGCCATCCCGTTCATGCCGCCCTATCCGGCCCCGGTACCCGGGTGTTATAATCCCGAAGTGGAAATCTTCCGGGGGTTTTGGATGATTTCCTGGTTCAAACAGGAATTTGCCCATAAGGAGGTTCAAGAGGCACACGAACTTGGGATTGTCCCCGAGGAGGTCCTCAACCGCTGTCTTGAGCGTACAAGCCCCGGCGCCATGGGGCTTGTGGTGCAACCCTATTGGGGGGCCGGACTGGATCACCCCGATGCCAAGGGTGCCATGATCGGGTTCGGGGATGTCCACACCAAGGACCATATCTATAGGGCCGTGATTGAAGGTCTTGGCTTTGCCCTTTTCGAAGGCATGGAAAAGATTCAAAAAAAAGGAAAGATCCGGGTTGAAAAAGCCACGGTTTCAGGCGGGGCATCCCAGAGCGATGAAATTTGTAAAATCACCGCTGATATTTTCAACCTTCCCATGGTAAAGGGACAAACCCATGAAACATCAGGGCTTGGGGTTGCGATCCTCACGGCTATAGGGGTGGGGATATATCCGGGGATTGACCAGGCCGTTGCCAACATGGTCCGGATAAAAACCGTTTTTGAACCAGACCCCAAGAATGTCATTCTATATGAGCAATTGTACTCGAAGGTCTACCAGAAAATGTACAAGGCCCTGGCCCCGTTATATTCACAAATTCAGGAAATTACAGGATACCCGGAAAAATGAAAAATCAAGAACAAAACAGCGATTTTACACCCCAATGGCTTGAAACTGAACCCAAGGAAAACTCTTTTCGTTCCATTTTTAAATGGGGTGAAAAACAGGCCTTTAAAAATCCCAGCCAAGGTTTTTTAAAAGTGATTAAACAAGAACTAAAGTTGACGGATGCCGATTTCCAGCGGATGGAAAATACAGGGAATCAGACCATTGACGTGGATCTGCCCCCGGTGCTGTCCCCGGCCAATATAGAGGGGTTGGGAAAAATAGTAGGCAAAGAAAACCTTTCTTTAGCCATCTATGACCGAATTAAATTTACCAAGGGAAAGGCCATGGAAGATATCATGGGGCTGCGCCAGGGCCAGGTAAAAGATATCTGTGATGTGGTGGTCCATCCCCGACACAAAGAAGATGTGGCAGCGATTGTCAGCCTTTGCCATGATCAGAAGATTCCTGTCCATGTTTATGGCGGCGGAAGTTCCGTGACCTTTGGTCTGGATTGCCCCAAAGGCGGGGTGACCCTGGTCCTTTGTACCCACATGAACAAGCTGATTGAGTTTAATGAAACCAACCAGACCATCGCGGTGGAACCGGGCATGATGGGGCCTTTCTACGAGGAGCTGCTCAACAATGCCCCCCAACAACTGTCTGCCAAAAAATCTTACACCGGCGGTCATTTTCCCCAGAGTTTTGAGTTTTCCTCGGTTGGCGGATGGGTGGTGACCCTGGGGTCGGGCCAGGCTTCCTCCCTTTATGGAGATGCCGCCGATCTGGTGATCAGCCAGGAATATGTCACCCCAAAGGGCAGTTTTAAAACTTTGGAATATCCGGCCACAGCAACGGGCCCTAAACTTAACGATATCATGAAAGGATCCGAGGGCTGTTTTGGCATCCTGGTATCCGTAACCCTGAAGGTGTTTGAATTTTTGCCGGAAAATAACCGGCAGTTCGCATTCATGTTCCCCTCCTTTGAATCAGCGGTTGCTGCCGGACGCGAAATCAGCCAGGGACGGTTTGGCATGCCGGCTATTTTTCGGATTTCCGATGCAGAAGAAACCGATGTGGCCATGCAGATGTATGGACTTGATGGTGGATTTCTGGATAAATTCATGGGATTTAAAGGAATGAAAAAGGGTCAGCGATGTCTGGTGATGGGCCAGGCAGAGGGAGAAAAATCCTTTGCATCCAATGTATTGCGCCAGGTGAAAAAAGTTTGTCGGAAAAATAGAGGGTTTTTTGTTACCGGATACCCCATGGGGAAATGGTATAAGGGCCGGTTTTCTGATCCCTATATGCGAGATGCCTTAAATGATTATGGTGTCCTGATTGACACATTGGAATGTTCGGTCACCTGGGAGAATCTCCATAATTTGCATGAAAAAGTGCGAAAGGTGGTCAAGGCCAATCCCCATACCATTTGCATGACCCATGCCTCTCATTTTTATGCCCAGGGAACCAATCTGTATTTTATTTTCATTACCAAAATGCCGGCACTTGAACAATTTAGAACCTATCAACAGTCCATCATCGACGGTATTGAGGCGGCAGGCGGATCCTTGAGCCATCACCATGGGGTGGGCAGAATGATGGCACCCTGGATGGAGCGGCATATAGGCGGTGAGCAAATGGACGTTCTTCGGGCCATCAAAGCCCATCTGGATCCCCATGGTATTATGAATCCCGGGGGGCTGGGTTTATAAATTGCCTTTGTACTGCCACCATATTTGGCTTATGACGTCAACTTTGTTGGCAACGTTGACGTCATAAGTAGTACCCCGGTATCTTCTCTGGCACGGCAATCCCTCCGTGCCAGGGGGATAGCAACTAATTTTATGATTTCATCAAAGCGTGGTATAAGATTTGCTATTGAATTGAATTGCATAAGAAAGTAACCGGAGAGATGGAATGTTGTTCACAATTTCAACGGTGCGCTGATTTATAAAATAATCAAGAAAACAATGTACGAGTTCATCCACAACCACTGCAATGAAAAAGGAGACTTCCATGCAATCAACCACCCCCCTAAACCAGCCCAGGCATTGTGAAAATTCAGTATTTCTGGCCATTAGAAGACCCTTGTTGTTAATTTCATTTTTTTTACTTAGTTTTGGATTTGTCATGACAAATTCTTGGTCGGTTCGGGATGCTGCGGCAAGTGATAACAAAACCTATACCTTTACGTTTGAAAACGTCAATGTTCAATACATCTCAGAGATTCGCATAGAGAGTCGAAAAAGGGTTGGAGGCGGGTATGCACCGTGTCATTCCGTATACAGGGGACCTGCTTTGCAGCTCAAGAAGACCTCATTGATAACCATTTCACTCAACTCCAGGTCAGATATAGAATGGTTTAACATCTTTGTGGGATGCCTAGGAATGAACAATGGTTCTGCCGACAGGTTCGAAAGAGCCAGATTTAATCTACACAGAGACGGCGACCCAAAAACGAATTTTCACATCAAAGTAAAATCCATCAACAACAATAGTAAAATTTCTTTTGAAAGTGCGAACAGATGGAATTATACTCACTAAAGCGACGGGGCTCCTTTGTTTTCTTAAAAGCCACTGGGAAACTTGGAAAGTTTTTTTTTAAATTGATTCTGTTCTGCCCGCTGGACCATGTTCTGCTGGAGGATGTCCAGGCAGGAAGCAATGGTTTGCCGGGTTTCGATAACCTTGGGGTTCTCCTGGATTACCCCGAAAAAAGCCTGGACCACCTTTGGATCAAATCGGGTCCCAACCCCCTGTTTAAGAGATGTTAATGCTGCGTTCAGATCCATTTTCGGAAGGTGGGGACGACCGGTGATCATGGTTTCAAAGGCATCACACACCGATATGATCCGTGCACCCAAAGGGATCTGATCTCCTTTTTTTCCTGCGGGATAGCCATTGCCGTTGAACAGCTCATGGTGGTGGCGTACCAGGGGTTCAATATCGCTAAAAATGGAGAGGGGACTTAAAATATCCGCCCCCAGGCAGGGGTGCTCCCGGATGGTACCCATCTCTTTCTTTGATAAATTTCCCAGGCGTTCCAGAATAATATCCTGGGTACCGATTTTTCCAATGTCATGGAGAATCCCGGCATGGAATATCTGTTGTACCAGCTTTTCTGTAAGTCCCATTTTTCGGGCGGTCAGTTCTGACAATTGGGCCACTTTCTGGGAGTGACCATGGGTAATCTTGTCCTTGGCCTCAATGGCCAGGGCAAACCCTTCCACAATTTGCCGGTAGGTGGTCTGGGTCTTTTGGTCGTACCCAATGGCTTTTTCCAGGGCAATGGCTCCTTGTTCTCCCAGGGCTGTCAATAGTTCCACTTCATGGGGGGGCAGGGCTTTGGGGCCTGTGAAATAGACCGCCAACAGCCCCATATAGGGGCCGGTGATATCAAAAAACATGCCGGTGACCGAAGCAATTTTTCGTTTGCCCAGACGTTCTAAATCCGGGATTCGGGTATCGTTCCTGGCATCGTTGATACAGATGGGGCTGGTGGCTTTCCGATTAAAAATGCTCATCAGGGTGGGATAGTCTACCCGGGACAGACTTTGATAATCAAATCCGTGGAAGATCCGGGTTTCAATGATTTGCTTTTGCTGGTTCAGTATCCAATAGATACATCCTTTGGCCGACATCACATCCACCATGCTTTCCACGATACAGCTCAGAATGTCCAGGGTTTCGGTGTTGGAATGTATTTTTTTGCTGATTTTGGTCAACAGTTTGAAATAGGACTGATAGGGAGACGGGTCTGAGCCAGACGGGTCTGAACTATTTGTGAAAACTTTTTTTGGCGTTGGGGGAAAAAGACGCATTTAATAGAAGACTCCTAATTAAAATTAGTTAAAAAAGTTCATCCAGGCCTGGTTGTATGTGCGATGAATCTTTTTTTGCAATTGGATCACGGCATCCAGGGAACCCATCAATTTTTGATACTCCTTCCGGTCAAGAGTTGAAACATCAATACAATGAATTGGCAAGTTTTTTTTCTGACCATTGAGATGATTTTCAAGCTTCATTCGGACCAGATGGGTGAATGCGGTGGTGTATTGAAGGGTTTGCTCAGCTGTTAATACCTTTTCTTCCCCAAGTAATTGAAGGCGTGCAAGGGTGGAAGGGATTTGGATCCGATGGTTCAGGGCCAGAATTCTTGCCCCATTGATTAAATGGACCAAGGCTCTGGATTTGAGATTAAAATAAATCATTTGGTTTTTTCTTTTTTGGTCTTTGGGGCCTCTCTGGGTTCGGATTTTGCCGAACAGGGTTTTGGGAGAGGGGAACACCTGGTCATCTTGAGCCAGAAAATGGCTGACACTTGGGTGTTCATGGAACAGATCAAAGACCCGGGACTGGACCACCTGGGCCAGACGTTTATCCCCATAAATCGCTCTGAAATCCAACAGGATGGTCAACTGACGTATCTTTTGAGTTTGGGTTGATCCCACCCATAGGTTTAGGGCTTTGAGCCATCCTCCCAGGGGCCGTCTCCACACAGGGTTCGTGGCCATGACATTGCCGGAACAGCGTTGGAAACCGAACCGATCCAGGTCCGTTACAATTTGTTGGGCCAGGGATAAAAAATAGTGATCCGTTTTGGCCGCCTGCCCGGAGGGCGGGTCTGCATAAATCAGACCATTGTCCTGGTCTGTTCTTACCACCTGCTCCCGGCGGGCATCTGACCCCATGCTGATCCAGCAAAAAGGGCAGGGTGGGGTCAGATGATCTGATTCTTCCAGGTCAGCCATGGCCTGCCGGATGATCTGGCAGGTGATCTGTTCATTGAGAAAAGAGATCATTTCCATGATGATCTCAAGGTCTAATCCGGGATAGGACCCTTGATGGGAAGTGTTTTCAGGAATAAGAAGCATCCGGATGAAGCCATCCAGTTGATCTTTCAAAAACGCCTTGTCTTGGTGAAATCCAGGGGAGTTGATACCGGAAACAAGGGTTGAAAATTGGCTGAAAAAATGGGGCCAGTGTGCCAGGGCTGTCTTGAATCGGGCGATTTGAATTATATTCGGCATATCCTTAAAGTATGTGTGCTATGCTATTTTTGGCGCTTGAACCTCGTCGGAAACCCTAGGATGGTTTTTCGTCAGAATAATCCAGGGGACTCAAAGACTCAAGATATAGCCCTTCAAATTCATCCAGATGTTCAATGAGATAGGGTGGAAACGACTCATCGAATGGTACCAACCGGAAGTGATCCCCTTTATTTAAAATATCCCGGCCATTTCGAATGGCATCAACGATGGCATCAATTTGCTTAATTTCATCCGTATTATGCTCTATATGCGCATGAATGGATATTTTTTCCACCATCTGCTCAGGGGTCATTATCCACGAAAAATGCCACCCTCCATTGGGGATAAGCTGGTGACCTATTTTTTTTCTCAGATAGTGAATCATACCGGCTATCGTTTTTTCTTTTTTATAGATTCGAAGGTTTTCAGGGGTTTTGAAAAAATGACGTAGGTTTCCAAATGTTGTTATTTTAGGTCGAATCCAATCTTTGGGACAGGATGTATTTTCTTTGACAAGCATATTGTTCAGCAGATAATTATACCACCGCTGGACGAGGGTGCCATACAATCTGGATGGATTATATCTTTTGATCGCATCGGGGTTCGGAATTTCATCGAGGTCAGAGATGATAACAATGTCGTTATCGGAAGCCTTATCGAGTCCTCTTGCCAAGGCATTGCGCTGGTGCTTTTCATTTGCCCATGCATCGTTCAAATGCAACGGCATATCATCTACCTTGATATAAATAATTTTATCTGAAAATTCCTTAAACTTATTGATATCAAAGTTTAAGGGTTTCACCTGGCCGGTTTGCGTATGGGTCGACTCTGCAATCACAAACCAGTCAACTACATCCTTTAAGATCTCAAAGCGAAGCTTCAGCAGTTTGTCTTCGTTGTAATAGGTAAAACAGTCGAATATTTGACGCATAACTTACCTTCTTGGATATCATAATAGAATTTAAATGCTTGCGCATGTCTTTAAGAGGCTCTTTTTGAGCGTCTTAAATCTAAATTTTTATCAGGATATAGTCTGGTTTACCAGTGTAAAAATCATCGATATCTTGCGGTTATTCCATTGCTTGGACAATCTTTGTCGCAAAGGGTTTGTTTTTATTGGCTCTTTCCCATTTCGTGTGTGTAAATAATTTTTATTCTTTAATTGAATAATCTCAAAGAGGAGGGAGTATTGAGCGCAATTGCGGTTGTGGAAAATGAAATGGTCCGCAAGGGGAAGCATCTTGGCACTGAGGATATGCTGGACCATTCCCGGGGGGAATTTGGGCCCGGGCTTAATCTTGCACTCCGTTGTGGAACGTGCTAGTATTGGATGTGATGTGTGGTTTGTTTTAAGGAAAACGGTCGGAGGACGTTGTATGGCTAAAACGATTCTTGTGGTGGATGATGAACTCCTCAAACTGCCATGTTCATGGGTGTCAGCCGCACCTTGCTTTAGGTTCACGGCATTACAGGGCACTTGCGTGGACCGCTGGCCTATGTCAACAGTGTTTATAACGCCGTGACGGATTTTGTTGACACGGGTGCTTAAGTTTGATGATATGACACAACTGGCAATCCAGTACCAGCCGTCTGAATAAAAAAAGAGGAATAAGGAAAATTGCACCATGCATATAGAACATGAGATAAGGCAGAACATTGATATCGTAATTTTAAAGGGCCGCATTGATGCCCTCTCAGCCCCCGGTGTTAATCAGGAGATTGAATCCGTTCTTGATGGAGGAAGAGACAAGATGCTTATCGATTTTAAGAAACTTGAGTATATCAGCTCTGCCGGGCTTCGGGTATTGCTCATAGTCGCCAAAAAAATGAGAGCCGTACAGGGGCGTCTGGTCATCTGTGATTTGAGTGAAAAGGTCGATGAGATTTTCGATGTTTCAGGATTCAAAGCTATTTTTGATATTTGTGCCACCCAGGAAGAGGCCCTTTCCAAATTTGTTTAAATCCAAATAATAACCCCAAGCGGATTTGCTTGGCTTGAAATAAAGGAGTCTCCTTTGAACAAGACGCTGGTCCTTTCTGCAAGGCTGGAAAATCTGGAATCCTTTCTGGCCCATGTTCGTAGTTTCGCCTCTGGCTGTGGTGTGGACGTTAATCTATTGATTCCGGTGGAGTTGTCCCTGGAGGAGGTTCTGGTAAATGTGATCAGTTATGCCTACTCCAAAGAGGAGCCGGGCACTATTGAAGTGGGCTGTTCATGGGATAGTCAACAGAATCTGACCATACAGGTGGGAGATTGTGGGGGTGCCTTTGATCCCCTTGCAAAACCGGATCCTGACACCAGCCTTTCCCTTGAGGAACGGTGCATTGGTGGCTTGGGGATCCTTTTGACCAAGAAAATGATGGACCAGGTGAGCTATGAACGCAGCCAAGGCAAAAATATTCTGACCATGGTTAAGCAATATCCTGTGTTGTGAACACAATTTCTTGTGAACACTTTTGGATCAACAGGCCTTAAAAAATATAGAAATTTCTCAAAGGCCTGTTAATTTTAGCAGTCCGTTTAATTGGTTTCATACTCCAGGGTAATGGTAACGGTCCGGTTAAACGAGCGTCCTTCCGCTGTCTCATTGTCATAGGGCGGATTTTCTGCCCCATTGCCTTTGAAACTTATCCGATCCGGCGACAAAATTTCGCTGTCCATTACCATTTTATAAACCGCTTTTGCCCGGCGTTGAGACAGTATGACATTATAATCCTCCTTACCAAGGATATCTGTCTGGCCCAGAATGGTTACCTGGGCTTCCGGCAGTTCTTTTATTCTTTTTACAACACGGTCTATAACGGTTCTATTCCCTTCCTTTATGGCGGCACTATCATAATCAAACAGGATCAACGCATATTTTTCAATGACTTTATGTTCAAGTTTTTGAACATCTCGTTCCTCTCTTTTGATATACCGAACGGCAGTATCGATAGTTTCGGTCGTATAGCTTCGACCCGTAACATCCGTCATGGTTGCGTTTATGGAAATCGTCTTAATGGCGCCTATTTTGCTCAGTCCGTAATTGACAAGGTTAAAGTGATAATCAGGGATATCATTCCCCTGACCGTTCAGGGCGGTTAAACGTTCTCCATCGCCTTTGATACTGATACTCCAGTTCTTTAAATCATACCCCAGCAGGATATCGGGCTGAATCGTTATTTCATTTGAATCGGCGATTTCAAAGGTATATATGCTTTTTACAGAATCAAGGATCTGGGGTGAATCAGAATGAATCTCCACCCGTTGATTTTCAATCCGCCCTTGTTTAACACTGCTGGAGCTTGGCCGTTCGGGTAATTTTCTGGCACTGACTTTTATCCTGTCCGGATCAATGTTCCAGATATACCGGAAATATGCGCGTACATCTTCTGCCCGTGCCCGGGAAAGGGTAATATCATTCTTTTCTGTCCCCTGGTCACTGATGCACCCCACAAGTTCAATGCTGGCATTGGGATTTTCAGAAAACCGTTTACCAAGGATGTTCAGCACATGATGATATTTTGAAATGGTATTTTTCAGTTGGGTTTCCGCAAAGGCCTTTGCTTCGGTCTGACTGCCTAATAATTTATAACGCTCGGAGATGGTGCTTTTTCCGGTGTCAAAAAAAATATAATTCAGCAAAGGAGAGCTGTCGATGATGGTCAGTTCCTCAATGGTGATCGATGACGGACTCACCGTAAGTGACCCCTGGGGGGGATTTACAAAATTATATTCAACCACATACTGATGGAGTAGGGTCGTGGACACTTTTTGAAATATTTCTATCAAATTTGTCCCAGAGGTAGCTTTCCAGCTTTTTCCGCCATTTGTTTCAGAAAAATCCTCTAAAAATTTATTTTTTGCTTCGGACGGCATAAAATCAATGGCATAGACGCCAAAATTCTTTAACTCTTGAGCTTTCGGGCCTAGGATCTCTTTTTTTATCTCGCTGTTTAAGTCTTCACCATCTGTGAAAATCACTAAAAATTTATTGTTTTTCTCCGGCATTTGAGAAATCAGGTGTAATCCACCCAGAATTCCTTCGTACAAAAAAGTCTCGGGGCTGAGCCCTTTCTCAAAGCTGTCATGGAAAAAATTTTTTAATTGGGCAATATTATTTGATTGAAAGGTGTTTAACCGCAAAGGATGCCCGTCAACCAAAAACTTGTTTTTGCGATCAAAAACCACCGCTTCAACACGATCAATTGGCCTGATAATTTTTAAAAATTCGTCCAGTGCTGACAAAAGAGGTTCAACCGCTTTTCGTTTCTTCATTGAAAGAGAGTTGTCTACCATCAGAACATAATTGATGCCAACATCTTCCCTGGTTTTAAGAACTTCAACGGCGGTTAGGTTTGCTTTGATTCCCCCTTTTTCTATTTTAAAATCATTGGGGCGCAACCCTTTAATCGGATTTTCCTGGGCATCCAGGGCTGAAACTAAAATTTTATTCACATCTATTTCTTGAAAAGTGATTTTGGCGTCATGGCCCGGGATAAGAACCTGTATATCTCCTTTTGGTATATTGGCAAGGCATATACCCGGCACTAAAAAACACAGGGCCCATATCATAAACAAATTAACTATTTTTGATTTCATATAATTTCTCCCTTAAAGCGTATCGGTTTTATTGTTTAGCAGACCTTTAGATCCCTGGAGAATAGCTCCAGATCATATCCTTCGTGAAGATATCAAATACTATGATACATATACCACACCGATCCCCACCAAGGCCACACTATTTTTGAAGGTCCACCTGTCCCATCGCAATGTTTTTATAGTCTGGCTTTCCCATAATCCAATGCGCATGATCTGGCTACTTACATCAGATAAGAATTTCTCTCCTTTAGCCATTGGACAGGTGAGATTGCTCTATGTGGGATAAGACTTCGAAAAAACCTGCAAAGATGCTCGTTGCTTTTTAAACCATTGTTTTTTTGAAGAACAAAGGGCACCATCCTTGAAAGCTTTGAGTATAAGGAAAGCTTATTTTTCCATTGTTTGGAAGATACAGGAGTTTTTCCAAGAAATTGTCCCCAACCGATAGAACCGCAGAAACCACAATCTCCAAACAAATCCGATAATAAAACTTTCTCAAGGAACGTTCTAATGGGGCCGTCAAAACCATGAAGAACATCATGGAAACAAACAATTGCTCCGGGCGTCAAGTAATCCTGGAAGAGCATGAGGTCTGACAGAACACCTGGATATGTGTGATCCCCGTCTATCCAAAGTACTTTTAATGGTTTATTCCATGATTTTGCAAGATCATGGGATTTCATCTGATTAAAATTAACTATCTGTTTAACATTATATGTCTTTAAATTGTTATAAAAGATTTCGGGTAATTCTTCTTTGGTTGCGTCATTAGGATCAGTCGAACAGGAGAGTGAAAGAGGGTCACATGCAAAAATTCTATTCGTACCGGATTTCTCAGCGGCTTTTGCCAGAATTATAGTTGATTTCCCTTTGAAACTACCGATTTCCAATATTTCGCCCTCAAACCGAATAAACGGTAGAGAAGCTAAAAATTGAACTTCCCGCTTTCGTAAATGACCGGATAGGGATTCAGATAAATCCAATAATTTATTTATATGCTGTTCGATATCTATTGATTTCATTTTGGTCTCACTTATTAGCAAAAATCTTAGATTACATGAAACTTAAAAAATATCATGTTCTATATCAGATAAAAGCAACAAAATACATCTAAGTATTTTCGGGTATGGTGTAATCCTTCTTGGATTTTGAGAATTGCTTTATGTCCCTCTTTCTTGTTGACCTTTCATCTGGGGAAATATAGAATTTCACATAGCTTTCATGGAGTGGCAACCATAATATTGAATGGGGTTGTATTAAGTTTCATGGTAAATTTCATAGTATAAGGGAGAGGGAAAAATGGAAAAGGATATCACCGAAGCATACCAGGAAAGAACAGAAAGAAAATTT
>CAXHYW010000037.1:0-13129 GCA_964021475.1 uncultured Desulfobacteraceae bacterium
TGCTAATAAAGCTGTTTCAGATAGACTATTACTTTTCTTTTTCTTTTTGTTTTTTGAGCTTTTCGCTTTGAAATTTTCAAATCTCGGCAAGAACAGACAGTTAGACTTACCCAGTAGGCTTATCGGTAAATCATCTCGATCACATATCATAAAAACTTTTTCAGCTTTACTCTGTAATTTTTCTAATGCCCTTTCATAATTTTTCAGCCAATTTATTTTATTATCACCGAACAGGCCTTTATCACCGTAATCCTCCTTATAGCCAGAAGGTACACTTACACAAATAAATTCTGATAATTTTTTATTAATTTCCTTTTCTGAATCCGCATCGGTTATTAGCTTTCTTCTAACGAGAAATTTGAATATTTCCCAATCATGGACATGATCCATAACGACAACATATTTATACATGGACACCACTTTATATTGAGCGGCTTCTACATCTGACAAAGTTTCTAATCGTTGAACTAATTTGAACGGTGAATTTGTATTATCAACTTCTCCATTTTCAATAACCCTCAAATTATTTGGACCAGCTTTAGCAATTGAATCTAATAAATGAGTTGTTGTAATTATCGTTCCTTGAGTTTCATTAAAAACATTCCACAATTTATCAATATTTTTATAATGAAGGTGAGAATCAGCTTCATCCAATAGGAACAAGGTGGTGCTTGTGTCAAACAGGTCGATCAAGGCATACAAAAATAATAATTGGTACTCGCCATCACTCAATTCTTCTAGACCCAATATTTTATTTTCTTCATCATCTTTAACTTTAGTAAACGTTAAGTTAAAGCTGTCTTTAATAATAAAATAATCATTGTCAGCCGCTTGAGTGAAAAACATAACCATAGACTCAAATGAAGCATACTCATCAGTTTCAAACGACACACTAGATAGTACATCTTGATTTAATTGAATACTTTGTTGTTTTAATGGTTTTTCAAATTTATAATCACCAGTAATCAGTGAATTAATAAAATTATGCAAGGTCCGGTGGTAAGCTTTGTTGGTGATAATATTAGATTCACCTTTTATTTCGTCCTCTAGGGCTTGTTTTACAAGATTTGTATAACTTTTATCTACTTTTATATTGAAAGAAAGTTTGGTCGATTTATCTTCGTCAAATTCATTTTCAATGACATAATTATTTTGTTTCAGAAAAGTCCGCACTAGTCCTTCATGATTACTTACCGTCGCTAAAAAAATAAGCAACATCGACCATAATTTGTCGTAGTAAAAGCAACCCAAGTTTAAAGCATTCTTTTTTGCTCGTTCAGTGTTTAAGTATTTACTAAAGTTATTTGAATAGCTTTCATTTTGGCCCGATGAAAAGCAAACAATTTTGTAGTCTTGGTAACTCGTGCCATTTAGCTTTTCATCAAAAATTGACTTTAAAATGGTTGATTTACCTGAACCATTGCCACCAATAAAGGTTGCTATTTTATCAAACTCTAGTGTTTGAGGCTGAGTATGTAGCACATTGACTGGTAAAGGTAATGAAATCGTAGTCATTTAGTAATATCCCTTTATATAAGGCACTCGGAATAAAATAACCCATCGTTTAATAATATGGTATATCAACCGCCCATTTTTCTATACTTGCAACTCTTTTTATCATAGTTTCCAATTTATCATGTGCCTTTTTCGAATAAATAATTATACGACTTTTAGTAAGGGTTCCTTTGCATAACGGGTAAGTTTATTCAAGAATTATTTCTGGTAAGCCAAGTTTCAAGAGAGCTATACTTTCAGCGTAGAATTTTGAATTTCACATATCGGCCTCCCCCCCCAAAAAAAGGAAAAAATTTTCCTGACTTTTCAGGGAGGGGAAAATTCTGTGGACTCTCCTTGTAATTGTTCGCTTTCTCTATATTTTTTAAACCACAACATCTGGTATGCAACAATCGTTAATTCCGTTGGTATGAAAAATAACATAAGAGCTATCGTTACCAAAAAAGCTGGATCACTTCTTTATTTTCTACCAATGTGTGTCAAGCAAGTTGTCGCCTTTTCCTAAAAGGATTTCTCACGTTTCCCGCAAAATCTCCTCATGGGTTCCGACGGGTAATTGAAGCCTGCTGTTGCTCAGAATCGTGGACCCCGAGTTTAAAATATCGGCCGTCATTGAACTGGCTCTGATGAACCTTTTGCTGCTGCCCATTTTGCTTCCCTGCATGACGCTGGTCAACGTCCCCCTCTGGTGTAACTGGAGCCTTGGCGTAACACTCTTGGTCTTTGCCGGGATCGCCGTCATCTCCTTTGTCTTGATGAAAGTGTTCAAGGTGATTGATCAGCCAAAATTTTAGATGGTTCTCGATTTATTATCTGTCAACAATTTGTCTGAGGCTTTGCTGCATCGCAGACTTGAAGGCCGCATCGCTTGCCAGAATTTTGTAAAGTTCCAACTCATTGCGGCGTTTTTGAAGCATAACATCCTCAAATATTTTCTGAAATGCCAGATTCCGGTTATGGTTATCCTGATTGTTTTTATACTTTTCATTAAAATCAGGATGGGCCTTGATGCCGTCGGCAATGTTAAGAAATTTTACCCGCTGCTCCTGCGGTGTTGCACTCCAGCCCTGAAACCAACGTTCATTAAAGTTGAGGATGATCTCATCCAGGGGGTCATTTTCCTCCTCTTCGCCATGTGCACCGCGTGGATTGGGATTTTGCGGTTCAAGCTCGGTTTCATCTTCATCCAGCCGGATTGGATGATTCAGCTTCACCCGTTGCAGGCCGTAGGAGGATAGATCCACCGAGTTCAGCAGCTCGTCGATTTGATCTGCCTGGGGGTCTTTGACGATCAGTTTTGGGATAAGAAATTTCAAAAACCAGAACAGCTTTTCCCACTCCACAATTTCATAGGGCATTATCGATGCCATCTGCCCATATATTTTAACAAATTGTTTGGCCTTTATTTTAAAATCTGCCTTGTCTGCGTCCTCAAGTTCAAGTTCTGAATCAAATCTGGTTGTCGCCGTATCAATTAGCGGGCTTAATTCTTGGGCATCTGCATTATTAAAATATAGTGCCACAAAATCCTCAACCTCCTGCCATTCATAGACGCCCTCAGCATCCAGGGATTCTTTTAACTCGTGCAGAACATTCACGTCCGTGGCACGAGACAGGCTGGTGGCTGTATAAAAGTCATCAAAGGCTGTTTTGATATCATCCACGCTATTAAAAAAATCAAGTATGAACAGGTCTTCGGTCTTTTTACCCAGTTTTGGAGCGGAACGGTTCAAACGGGACAGGGCCTGGACCGCCAGCACTTTTTGCAGTTTTTTATCCACGTACATGGCGGCCAGTTTGGGCTGATCAAACCCGGTCAAATATTTGTTGGCCACCACCAGCAGACGGTATTCATCCGTATCGAACCGCTCCCGGGTCTCACCTTCGCCAAAACCGTTCATCAAACTTTCGGTATATTCAATACCATCCACCTCCTTATGACCGGAAAATGCAATCAGCACCTTGAACGGGTTAGCTTTTTTATCCAGCAGCCGGGTGATGGCTTTATAATACCGAATTGCGGTTTCAATATTCTGGGTGATCACCATGCCCTTGGCACGGCCTTTGAGCTTTTTCTGATTCACCACATGGGGAATAAAGTGCTCCAGGATAATTTCAGCTTTGATATTGACGGTCTGCTGGTGCCGTTCCACATAGGCCCGCAGTTTTTTCTGGGCTTTTTTGCTTTCAAACAAGGGGTTGTCTTGAATGGATTTTTGAATCTCATAATAGCTTTGATAGGTGGTGTAATTGGCCAGGACATCCAGGATAAATCCCTCTTCTAAAGCTTGTTTCATGGAGTAAAGATGAAAGGGCTTATAACTGTCGTCCTCCTGCTTGATTCCAAATTTTTCAAGGGTGGTGTTTTTGGGCGTGGCGGTAAAGGCAAAATAAGACGCATTGCCCCGCATTTTCCTGGAGGCCATGGCATTCAGGATTTTATCCTGGGCATCCATGCCTTCTTCGTCATTTGCTCTTCCCATGGCCCGGTTCATGTTGTCATGGGCAGATCCGCTCTGGGAACTGTGGGCCTCGTCAATGATCACGGCAAAATTTTTATCACTTAAGTCACTGATACCGTCAATGATAAAGGGAAATTTTTGAATGGTTGTGATGATGATTTTTTTCCCCTGTTCCAGGGCGGCTTTTAAATCCGCAGCCCGAAAGGCCGGGGCAATGATATTTTTAACTTCTGAAAACTCCCTGATGGTTTCCCGCAACTGCTTGTCCAGAAGGCGGCGGTCCGTCACCACGATCACCGAATCAAAAAGCGGCTGTTCCATCCCTTTTGCACCAAAGATGTTTTTGGTTTCAGGATAGGTTTCAATGAGCTGGTAGGCAGCCCAGGTGATGGAGTTGGATTTTCCCGACCCTGCGGAGTGCTGGACAAGATAGGTATGTCCCACCCCATTTTGAGCGGCATGGGAAGTGAGTCTTCTGACCACATCCATCTGGTGATACCGGGGAAAAAACAGGGTCCGTTTATTCAGCGGATCCTTTGGCTTGCCGTCAAGCCGCACAAAATGCTCGATAATATTGGCAATGCTCTCCTTGCTGAAGACCTCTTCCCACAAATAGGCTGATTTATGACCGCCCTTATTGGGCGGATTGCCAGCCCCTAGGTTATGCCCTTTATTGAACGGCAGGAAAAAGGTGGATTTTCCGGCAAGTTTTGTGGTCATATAGACCTCATCCGTGTCCACGGCCATATGGACCAGACACCTGCCAAACTGCAGCAGGGGTTGGTTTTTGTCCCTTGAGGTTCTGTATTGTCGCTGACCGTGGAACTTGGCAGTCTGCCCGGTCCAGGGATTTTTCAATTCCAAGGTGGCAAAGGCAAGCCCGTTGATAAAAAGAACCAGGTCAATGGATTCGCTGGGGTTGTCTTGGGAATAATGAACCTGCCGGGTGGAACTGAAAATATTATCTTTAAAATTTTGCGTTATCTTATCTGCGCTGCTGGCAAGGGGGGCCGGATACATTAAAATCAAATGGGCATCATCCACACTCAACCCTTTTTTAAGCAGGTGGAGAAGCCCCTTTCTTTTGATCATCCGGTCCAGGCGTTCTAATATTTTGCGCTGCCATTCATCGGTGCCGCGACTCTGGCGTTGAAGTTTTTCGATCTGTTTTTCCTGGGTTTTTTCAAGAAATGCCCAGAACTTTTTTTCATCAATGGCAAATTGGGCATTGTAATCTTTTGAATACCCAAGTTTATACCCATGATGGCTGCCAAAGGGCAGGCAGGCTTCTTCCACCTTGTTAATATCCGTGGCATCCGCCTTTAATTCTTCAAGGCATGTGCCGGTCAATTGACGTTCAATGGCGGCCTCCAGGGCCTGTTCATTGGTTTGGCTGACCATGGGACTCCTTAGTTTCTTTTTCAGGTTCAGGTTCGATAGGCCTGGGCCTTAGATTTTTGGGTCACACAACAAATTCATTATCAATTTAATCAGGGTTTCTTTTTGCTTTGGGTCCGATTCTGCCACCAGCAGGGTCAATGCGGCAAGTCCTGTATCATTGATCACGGGCTGACCATCGCTCTTCATCAAACGGCCGTTGCGAAGGAGAAAATCCACAAATAAAAACGCACCGCTGCGCTTGTTGCCGTCTGTAAAGGGATGGTTTTTCACCACAAAATAAAGAAGATGGGCAGCCTTGCTTTCAATGGTGGGGTAAGCCGGTTCCCCAAATACGGTTTGATCCAGGTTTCCGAAAATGCCCTTAAGGCTGTCAGGACGGGAAAATTTGGCAAACAGGTCCGAGGCTTCGCCCTTGGCCATTAATTGGGTTTTCAACTCCAGAATGGCTGCCATGGCCTGGTCAGGTTTTGCCAGGATACCTCCTGGGACTCCTTGGGGTTCTTTGAGCAGTCCCTGGTCATAGGCCTGGAGCCACAAAAACGTCTGGGTATACCGGCCCATGATATCCACCAGGCCCCGCCCCATGTCCGTGGCAAGGGCCGGAGATTTTGCCGCCTTTTGAATCAGGGCCAGGGCCTGCTTGAGTTCTGCGGCATTCTGCTCGAACCGCTGCTGGTTGACGGCATAGCCCTGGATCAGATAGTCCCGCAACCGTTTTGTGGCCCAGATGCGAAACTGAACCCCCCGCTTGGAGTTCACCCGATACCCGACCGAAATCACGGCATCCAGGTTGTAATGCTTGAGCTGCCGTTTAACCTGTCGTTTGCCTTCTGTCCGAACTACTAAGAAATCCTTAGCAGTTGCCTTCTGGTCAAGTTCCCTGGTCTTGTAAATATTTTTCAGATGCATGAGCACATTTTCAGGACTGGTATCAAACACCTGCCCCATCTGGCGCTGGGTCAGCCAGACCGTCTCTTTCTCAAACCGGACATCCACACAGGATTCCCCGTCCGGGCCCTGGTAGATCTGTATCTGGCTGTCATCTGTCATAAAATCGTTCTCCTGTCAGGCCACGGCCTTATCTTGAACGGATACCGGCACCTTGATTTTCCCGGTTACGGCTGAATTAATCAGGGTGGCTTTGTATTCCTTTAGCTTGTGGATCATTTGTTCCTGTATGGCAATGGTCTTGTCTATTTTTTCGGATTGGGTTTGGATGTGGGTGACGATGGCTGTTTGTTCTTCTATCGGTGGTACAACCAAAAATCTTCCCTTAAGATTATTGAATCGTATTCTCACTGCCCGTTGTCTCACAGCATTACAGATAACTTGTATGTATTTGGCGAGAGCCATTTCTCTTAGAAGGAAAGCAAAATATTCAGGTAACAATTCATTTGAAATCGAATCACAAATAACATACTCTGGGGTACATTTACCATCGGAATCAGACACTCCGATAGCTCCCTCGAAGGCATCCATTGAATTCAAAACAAGTTGCCCTCTACGGATACCCTGATAGCCTTGTTCTAAAATAGCTTCAGTGTATCCACTAAGCCTTCTATTTGATCTTAAGGTAACTTGACCGTCTCTGTAGGAGGTTACAACACCATCATTCGGCCTCGTCATCAATCTGCTTTGTGTAAACAGATTTTTAAATCGTTTTACGTCCCAATGTTTAGGAATCTCGTCAATCCATTCCACACCTGAGTCCCGCATGGGAACATTTGGATTTAGCCCCTGGGTCACGGCATTCTGAATCAGGAGCTGTTTGCGCTCTTTGAGCAGATGAATCTGCTTTTTCTTAATGGCAACGGCCTGGTCGATTTTTGTGGTTTTGCAGTCGAGGAAGTTGGCTATGGAGTTTTGTTCTTGTACGGTTGGAATTGCAATGATTAGGTTTGATAAATCTGTACTATTAATTGCAGGATAACTCATACCTTTCGATTTTATATCCACCTGATTTGTGAAACTATCGCTCCTGATAAATGAAATCAAAAATTTGGAATAAATATTATCTTTTGGACATAAAATAGCAAAACCGGTTGAATATATGTAGTTCCTTTTTTTTTTGTCAATATAATCAATTGCTTTAAGGTACGTTCGAACTGTTGAAATTATTGTATCGTCTTCCTTTGCTATCCGTCTTGCACGAGATGGTGAATCTTTGAATAAAAAAAACTCAGTTTTTTCGATACCTTTTTCATACGAAACACTTCCAATATCAACATATTTCATCTCAAATGTGGCAGGTGTGACTTCAGTAAGCGAATTTTGGTTAATACCGACTATATATTTCAAACGTTTTAAATCCCAATCCACCGGAATCTCCCCAATCCACTCCACCCCGGAGTCATTATACACCTCATATTTCGGCATCACGGGTATCAGATCACTCATGGCCCACTCCTGACACCACGGCCACATCAACGCCCAGAATATCGGCAATCAACCCTTCGGCCTTGTGTTCCAGGGCCAGGATATCCTTTGCCACGTCATCCATGGTCCGCAACGGCTTATGACGATAGAAGTATTTGTTAAAACTGACTTCATAACCGATCTTCACCGAATCAAGATTGATCCAGGCTTCGGTTACATGGGGGGCCACTTCCGCCTTGAAATAGTCGTGGATCTTATCTTTCAGGGGCACGGATTCATGGTCCCGAAGGTCTGAGCAGGGTTCAAAGGTGAGGTATTTCCCTTTTTTCCCTGAAGTATGATCTGTTGGATAAAAACCGAAATCCGGGAGGTCTTTTTCTTTGCAGCCCAGGTGGTGCAACAGTATATCCCGCTTATCACCGGATAATTTGATCTTCTTTTTAATCACCCTGGCGGCCTTCTCATCATACCAGGACACGGCATTGAGAATGGCGTTTTTATCCGTAGCTGACAGGGACAATTTCAAAGTTTTCAGGGTTTTGTCCACCAGGGTCTTGAACTGGTTGAAATCGTGAAAGGTATCTCCACCGATGGTTTCCATCAGGTCCTGGGCGGTTTCCACCAGTTTTTTATGCTTTTGCCAGGTATCCGGGCTCAGGAGTCGTTTGCGGTTCCGGGTATTCAATGTGATCCCCTGGTCCTCACAAAGCCCAAGGATCTTTTTTTCATGGTCGGCCAGGGTGGGGCAATCATATACGGCATCTCCAAACTCTTCGTATATCCATTGCATGGGGTCTGCCAAGGCTTTGTCAAAACGCAGGGGTGCGATGCGGTCTGATGTAAACCGGGCCGATCGTCGATCCGGCCGTTCAATGGCAACCTTATAATACCCGAAATCACTGTTCTCAAACACTTTGGCGGCAATGCCGGTATCTTCACCGTTTTCATCTATAACCGGTGCCAGGGTTTTCATGCCCACACAGGCGGCAAGAATCTCCCGGATATGGTCCCTGGAAAACTTACAATTTTTGTTGCCCAGGTTTTTTCTCAGCTTTTGAAAACACCTGGATGCATCAATGAGCTGGACCTGGCCTTTACGTTCCTTTTTTTTCTTATTGGACAGCAGCCAGATATAGGTGGTGATGCCGGTGTTGTAAAACAGATTGTTGGGCATCTGGATAATGGCTTCCAGAAGATCGTTCTCAATGATATGGCGGCGGATATTGCTCTCTCCACCGCCTGCATCCCCGGTAAACAGGCTGGAGCCGTTGTGAACCGAGGCAATGCGTGAGCCCGAGGGGCTGTCTTTAAGATGCTTCATCTTGCTGACCATTTCCATTAGAAACAACAGCTGGCCGTCACTGGATCTGGGGGCTGCATCCACCGTCTGGGGCTGGCCCCAATAGTCTTTAAGACTTACCTTAAACCGCGGGTCAATGACATTGGCCCCGTCCTTGATAAATTTCTGCTCACTGGCCCAGCTTTTCCCGTAGGGCGGGTTGGACAACATGAAGTCAAACCGGTCCGACGCAAATTCATCGGTGGAGAGGGTGGAGCCGGGGCGGATATGGGCGGGATCATTTCCCTTGATCATCATGTCGGATTTGCAGATGGCATAGGTTTCGTCGTTGATCTCTTTTCCGTAGAGATAGACATCACCTGTGGCCTGGATTTGTCCGTTTTCATCCTTGATAAAATTCTGGGATTCGGTGAGCATGCCACCGGAGCCGCATGCCGGGTCATAGATGGTCATGACCACGGGAAGTTTTTCTTTTACCGGTTCAAATACCAGCCGGGTCATCAGCTCGATCACTTCCCTGGGGGTAAAATGCTCTCCTGCTTCTTCATTGTTTTCTTCGTTGAATTTTCTGATCAGCTCTTCAAAGATATACCCCATGCCCAAATTGCTCAGGGCGGGCATGGGATTCCCGTCCGGGTCTTTCTGTGTATGCGGGGTCAGGTTCAGATAAGGGGAAGTAAATTTTTCCAGCACATCCAGCAGCACATCTTTGGCAGCCATGTGGCGCACCTGGGCTTTCAGGTTGAATTTTTCTATGATCTCTTTGACATTGGTAGAAAAACCCGCCAGGTAATCCTCCACATTGGCCAGCAGGATCTGCTGGTTATTGGTGGCTGTGGCAAACAATTTTTTTAGGGTCCACTTGCTAGTATTGTAGAACACATAGCCCGATGCATCTTCCAGCCCCTTATCATCCAGTTCAACCAGGCCCATATCGGTTTTTTGAAAGCCCACCTCTTCCAGTACTTTCTCTTTTGTGGGCTCCAGCAGAGTGTCCAAACGGCGTAATACCACCATGGGTAAAATGACATCCCGGTATTTTCCCCGGACATAGATGTCTCTTAAGCAGTCATCGGCAATGGACCAGATAAAGGATACAACCTTATTGTGTACAGCGTGATTCATTTGTTTCCAATCAGTTTATAATGTTCAGCTTTGCGCATATTCCGCTTCAACGTTTAATATCTAAATCACCCGTGCTTGTATCATATCTCTTAGCTGCGGGCCAGCCACTTCAAGGGCAAGGTTGATGATGTCCTGGATATTCTTACGGCTGTAATTGGTCCCCAACCACCAGCCCTGGGCCACTTCAGTTGAGAACTGTTCGACTAGATCCTTTCGCCCCGGATAAAGATCTATTTTTTCTTTTGCCAGATAGCGTCTTTTTCTACCGTGCTTACGGGATATAAATCTTTCAAACAATTTGCTGTCTTCTTCATACAATAATCGAAAAAGCCTGGTCATGGTTTCTACTGCAGAGTTGCACTGAATTTTCTCACCTTTAAAGACCAGGTTGAATGGGGTATTGTCGATCTTGGGTTGAACCTTGGTTTTGCCGGTTGCACCCCGTCTTTTTGACCTTGGTTCGGATGGTTCGCTGATCTTATGATTTTTCGACTGGGTATCAATATAGCGGCTACATAAATCCAGGCTCGGCCGATATCCGCAAAGATCCTCAGTTTTTTCTGCAAGCATCTCCAGCAACAGGGATTCCTGATCGTTCAGCAAGGATTCCCAGGCTTTGGGGATATGTGTTTCAATGATTCTTTCTTTGGCTATATCCTGATAATCAGACCGGGCCGATTTCAGCGCTTCACCCGAACAGATATTTTCATATCCCGCATACCGCTTCAATCGGCTTGCCGCTTCTGGAATATCCCGCTCTAAAAGATCAATTTTATACACCCTTCGTTCATCATAACGACCCTGTTCGCCGGGCAGGTAAAAACTCCATTCCTGGCCGTCCGTTAAAATGGCCATGGGGACACCGAGATGAAAGGCATATTCAAATAATTGCCGATCAGCCCCGGCGGTGAATCCGATTTTTTTTACCTCGATAAAGAGATATGGCTTGTCACTGGGATGACAAAGGGCATAATCCACCCTGCGGCCTTCAATGGAAAACTCCGGGATCACAATGGAAATATCAAACACCGGCCAACCAAGCTGTTGCAGGGTTGGCAAAATAATCCCCTGGGAAACGGCTGCTTCAGAGGTGAACCGGCCTTCTTGAATCCCTTCCCGTATGTGTTGAATATGATTTAAAATTGTCATGTAGCGCCTTTATTGCTCGGATTTACCTTCATCATGGGTATCAGCCTCATTGGTAGGTTCTCCCTGTTCTTCTGCTTGTTTCGGCCTTGATTTTGATGCGGATTCCAATATAAACAGATGGTTCAACGCCATAAATTCAATCAATTGGTTCTTGGAATTCTCTTTGATTTCTTTATGTGCTCTCGGGTTTCGAAAACCGCCATAGGTTGCAATAAAGAGATTCGCCCGGCCTGCGCTCTCCCCTGAAGTCAAACCCGGCCAGACCAATACGGATTGATCACCCAAAAAAGCCTTCTGAAACAACTTGCTGCCATGGCCACTAAGATTGCAGCGCTTGCGAATCACATCTTCAAGCCTTCTATACCCCGCAAGAATTTTATCACCAGGGGCTTCCCAGAATGAAATTGAAAGATCAAATATTTTGGGGTCGATAATTGAATAGGGGATAACATGGGGAAACTCGATGAATAGATTTTCTTTTTTTGAATATGGATCCCGATATTCATAAACATAATCACGCCATCGGGTCGGCCTGACCGGTTTGGAATTTTCTATTCTTTTTAATTCCGGCATTGTTAAATAGGAGCCGTTGATTTTATCAATCACTTTCTTTTTAACTTCATACTCCTCGATTTCAATATTGTGCTCATCTAAAATCGATAGAATATAGGCAAGTCCTTTTGGACCCTCTCCAGGGTATCCGGAAGAGAAGCCTGACTTGATTGCCATGATTTCATCATCTTCTGTGTTAAGAACTAAAGCATGAGAATGGTTGTTTGTGATAATTAAAACTTTTGATATGGAATCGCCGAACTGCAAATATCTTAAAACAGCATTTACACATGACTGTGTGATCCCAGCGACCCCTAAGAATTGAATTTCCATATTAATTGTGTTCTTTTTATTATCCTAATTTTTTATCATGTTGTGAATCTAAAAAACCTTTTGATCATGAACAATTGCGCAATTTGTATTAAAGATCCCTTTACATAAAGGACAAGTTTATTCAAGGGTTTTCACAGAACTTTTGTCTTTTTAATTGCTGGAATCTGGCATGTATAAATTATGAAAGTTTTTGCACCCTCATCTTCGTATTCATAGCCCTGATAGCTCCTCAAAACTATAATCGGTCTATATGAAGGGCAGGCGAGGTAAACACTCAACAAAACAAAGCTGACTATAGAACCTGCTAAAACAGCGGCTTTTCGGGCTGGCTACCGTTCATAATTGTTGTTGTAAAAGGTTTTGATCAGGTGATTTTCTGCCTCCAGAAGGGCATTCCAATGGCAAAGGCCTTTTTGATATGCTCGGCAAGGGAGTCTACCACACAATTGTCTGAGTCTGGATTACGGTTGAGCAGAAAGGCGGCACTGGGCAGAGCGGGAAATCCCTCTTCCGGTTGAAGCTGGTGCATTCCCGACGGCACAATGCTCTGGCTGATGGCTGAAACAGCCAGGCCAGCAAAAATTGCAGCGGTCAATCCCATCATACTCGAGCTGGTATAGGCGATCCTGTATTCGATCTCAGCCTGTTTCAGGGTGAACAGGATCCAATCCCGGCAATAGGACTCATCCGGGAAAAGTGCCAAGGGAAGCGGCGTGTGTTTATGCTCACGGCAGACTGGGTCCTGGACACAATGTCGGCCGCACGGCTGAAGTTGTCGCTGTCAGCAATGGCGGTAACGGTCCCATGGGGATATTAGTGATCATATGGTCATTCTATGTATCAATTATTTTGAATCTTAGCATAAGAACAATTCGTTTGTTTGATCAATACTTTTTTTTTATAGTGTCATCATTGA
>CAXHYW010000038.1:0-13106 GCA_964021475.1 uncultured Desulfobacteraceae bacterium
AAAATTTAAGGGAGCATGAGAATCAGCTTTTAATGGTTCGAAAACTTTTAGGTGCTCCGGGTGCCCCGAAAAGAACGGCCAGAATTGCCCTTGATTTAGCAAAATTTGCGTCCTTAAATAAACCTGATTAAATATAATAAAGCGAAAAAAGATGAAATTTGACAAACACCCAACAAAATTATTAATATATCTAACCCCATTTAAATGGAGAAACACGTGGAGAACCCAATGAATGCTTTGAAAAATAATTTGAGGAAGTATTATGACTTTTGAAGTGACGCTGTTGGTTATCTGCCTTTTACTATCCGGTTTTTTTTCATCATCGGAGACCGCTCTTTTTTCCATTTCAAAGATCAAGGCACTCCATATTGCCAAGGATGGCTCAAAGACCGGACAACTCATCATGGAGATGAAAACAGACTCCCATACCTTGTTGACCACTATTCTTATCGGAAATAATGTGGTTAATATCGGTGCCGCCGCTCTTGCCACTTCCCTGGCCATGTCCCAATTCAAGTCCAATGCCGTCGGGATTACCACAGGTATCATGACCATTTTAATTTTGATATTCGGAGAGATTTTTCCCAAGTCCTTTGCCAATCATAACAATATTCTGGTGGCACGGGGGGTGATCTATCCCTTGTATTGGCTTTCCAAACTTCTCTGGCCTCTGATTTTCGCCCTAAATTTTATTCCTAGACTCCATGGCTCCACGGATAACTCCCATGACGCCGTGACTGAAGATGAACTCATGACCATGGTGGAGGTGGTGGAAGAAGACGGGGAGATAAAGGAGGCGGAAAAAGAATATATTACCAATATTTTTGAATTTGATGACACCTCCTGCTCGGAAATTATGACCCCGCGAGCAGATATGTTTGTCATTGATGTGTCCGACGGACTTGATATCCAGGAGACATTGAAAACAGGTTTTTCCAGGATACCGGTGATCGAGGACAGCAAAGACAATGTTATCGGCATTCTTCATGTCAAGGATTTGTTTGCCAGTTTCCAGCGTCTGTCCATCTCTAAAGAGGAGACAACCGCCTCCCTGGATGTTAGAAAAATCATGAAAAAACCCTATTTTATTCCTGAATCCAAAAAATTAGATTCTCTGCTACAGGAATTCAAAATTAAAAAGAGCCATATGGCCGTTGTGGTTGACGAACATGGTGGAGTTGCCGGAATTGTGACCTTGGAAGATGTGGTGGAAGAAATCATTGGGGAAATAGTTGATGAAACCGACCGCATGGTACCCGATATTGTTAGGCTCAAAGGAAACAAATGGCTGGTGGCTGGCAAGACCGATGTTTATAGCCTTAACAAAGCAATTGGGTTATCCCTTTCCGAATCCAGTAATTATGATACCTTTTCAGGTTTTTTCTTAGAAGAAATTGAAAGAATCCCAAAACCCGGTGAATCCATTATAATAGATAAATGGACCATCACCGTGAAGGATATGGACGGTAACAGAATCCAGACATTTATCTTGACCAAGGAATAGGGCAAATGAATAGTGCAGGGCCTAATTGGGTTAAAAAAATAGGGGCTACTCTCATAAAAAACCTTGACAGAATGAAAACCGAAGTATAGATTTTTACAACTTTATTCAATTTTAAATGGAACCTTTATTATAATGACAACTTCACACAGATATTTTTTCTTTTTTAGGTACTTAACCTGTCTGTGGTGAGCTGATCATACAATTATTGAACACGCTTAAAAAACCGCAGCAGGCAAAACCTGGTGCGGTTTTTTTTATTTTGCCTCTATTTTATATTACAAAAGGACAACACCCCATGGAAAATGATCAGGAAAAAGCACTTGCACCCTTAAGAGATGAGATTGACCGCATAGATTCACAGATTCTGGACCTGATCAACCAGCGGCTGTCCATCGGAAAACAGGTAGGTGATGTTAAAAAAGAAAAAGGCGGTGAGATTCTGAATCGTTCCCGGGAACGAAAGGTGATTGAAAAGCTTTGGAAAATCAATAAAGGGCCCGCAGACAAAGACCTATTACAATACATATTTAATGTGATCATTACCGCCACCCGGGAAATACAAAAACCCAAAACAATTTCCTATTTAGGACCAAAGGCCAGCTATACCCATATTGCAAGCCTGAACCATTTCAAACATTCCGGCAAGTTTATTGAACAAGCAGGCCTTTTTGACATCTTCCGGGATGTGGAAAAAAATAAAAGCCACTTTGGGGTGGTGCCCGTTGAAAACTCAATTGAAGGAGCGGTTAATCATACCCTGGACCTGTTCACAGATTTTGACCTGAACATCTGTGCCGAACACTATGAGCCGATTTCCCATGACCTATTGTCCATAACCGGAGAGGCTGCCGATGTAAAAATTATTTATTCCCATCCCCAGGCCATTGCCCAATGCAAGGGATGGCTCAAGAAAAAATTCCCCCATGTGAAGGTATTTGAAACAAGTTCCACCTCCAAAGCCGCCCTCATGGCATCGGAAAACCAGGAAGTCGCTGCCATTGCCAGCCAGAAGGCCGCCCATTTCTATGAATTGCTGCCCGTGGAGTCCAAAATAGAAGATTATTCGGGTAATGTTACCCGATTCTTAATCATTGGAAAAGAATCCCCCGGTCAAACTGGAAGGGACAAAACCTCTATCATGTTTGCCACTTCCCATGTTCCGGGAGCACTGTTTAAAGCCCTGGAACCTGTGGACAAGGCCGGGCTGAATATGTTGAAACTGGAATCCAGGCCCACCCGGGATCAGAATTGGAGCTATTATTTTTTTCTTGATATTGAAGGCCATATTGATGACAACCGTGTGGCAAAAACCATTGAAAAGATAAAGGCATACTCCCTTACCCTGAAAGTACTGGGTTCCTATCCTGTCCATATCAAAGAGGACCGATAGGATGGTAATTGATGCCGCCACAGATCTTTATTGTGTACTGGGAAGTCCCGTATCCCACTCCAAAAGCCCTTTGGTGCATAACACAAGCTTTAGGGAAGAAAAGATAAATGCCGTGTATCTGGCCTTTGAACCGTCGGATATAAAAAGTGCAATTAAGTCCATCCGAACCTTTGATATCAAAGGGGTATCCGTCACCATTCCCTTCAAGGAAACCATTATGGATTATCTGGATGAAATTGATCCCCTGGCCCTTGAAATAGGAGCCGTAAATACGGTTGTAAACAGGGGAGGTCGACTTATAGGATATAACACAGACTGCCAGGCCGCTGTTGCCCCCTTAATCCCCATGGGGATAAAAGGCAAAACTATTTGCATCATCGGGGCAGGGGGCGCAGGCAAAGCCGTGGCCCATGGTATTGCTAAACAGGGGGGGCAGATCATTATTACCAATCGGTCTGTCCATAAAGGAGAGGTTCTGGCAAAAACCATTGGGGGGCAATTTATCGAATCGAACCATATGGACACAATTTGTGCAGATGTGGTGATCAATACCACAAGCATTGGCATGGAACCCCATTTGGAAGAGCTCCCCTTTCCAACCCAAAATCTGACTTCTGGTATGGTGGTTATGGATGTGGTCTATACCCCTTTGAACACCCATTTTTTGTCCATTGCCAGACAAAAGGGTTGCAAAACCATTGACGGGCTTTCCATGTTTGTGGCCCAGGCGGCTGCCCAGTTTGAATTGTGGACCGGGTTAAAACCAAATACCAAATTGATGCGAGATGCTGTGTTGGAAAACCAGCCATAATATAACGTCCCTTAATGAAAGTATTCCAATAAAGTACACCAAGGAAGACACGTGACAAAACAAATCCCAAAACAAATAAAGACAAGACCCATTCCGGACCAAATTGTTCAGGTGCCCGGCTCAAAAAGCATATCCCATAGAATGATGATTTGTGCTGCCCTTTCAAATGGGAGTTCAAAAATCAGAAACTTGCTTCAAAGTCAGGATCTGTCACTGACAGCAAAAGCGCTGACTGACATGGGAGCCGATATCATCCAATTAGAACCCAACCTTGTTTGCGTGCAAGGATTTAATGGGCGGCCCACTCCCCATGAGACACCTATTTTCCTTGGCAATTCAGGTACATCCATGCGGCTTTTAGCGGGAATTGCCGGATTGGGGCAAACCGTATACACCCTGACCGGGGATGAGAGAATGTGTGAACGGCCCATGGTTGAGTTGCTTGATGCACTCAATGGTATTAAGGTTAAAGCCTGGTCTAAAAACCCTGACGGGACCCCACCGGTCTGGATTAAAGGGGGTAGCAGACTAGGCGGTCATACCCAAATAGATTGTTCAAAAAGTAGCCAGTATCTATCTTCTCTTCTCATGATGGGAGCATTGATGGAACAAGGGTTGACCATCACATTGCCGACGCCTCCGGTTTCTGTTCCCTACATCGATCTGACCATTGATGTCATGAACCAGTTTAACGTCACAGCCCATCGAATCAGTGACCAGGAGTACAAGATCCCGGGGAATCAGAAATATGAATCCGGAGAGTATGTGGTGGAGCCTGATCTTTCCAATGCCGGATATTTCTGGGCAGCAGGCGCCATCACTGGCAGTGAAATCGGCGTGGATAATATTTTGAAGACCTCTCTCCAGGGAGATTTAAAACAGATTTTCATACTTGAAAAAATGGGTTGCTCCCTCAACATTGGCAAAAATAGTGTGGCCGTTAAGGGTAAGCCCAACGGCACACATCTTAAACGCACCTCCCTTAAAGGCACCTACCTTAGAGGAATTGACGTGGACATGTCTGATACACCGGATGCGGTACCTGCCATTGCTGTGGTGGCAGCATTTGCAAAGGGAACAACAAGGATCGCAAACATCGGTCATCTGCGGGTTAAAGAATGTGACCGAATTGAGGCGGTTTCTTCTCAATTAATTAAAATGGGAATCACCGTTACCCAAGGCAATGACTGGCTTGAAATTGTCGGTGGCACTCCAAAAGGAGCTTTCATCGAAACCTTTAACGATCATAGAATTGCCATGGCCTTTTCCGTGGCAGGCCTCCTGGTGGAGGGCATGGTAATTGAAAACCCAACTTGTGTGGAAAAATCATTTCCAGGATTTTGGGATATATTTGAAGCGCTATAAATAACAGGACCCTAAAATAAATCAATGGAACCACTTGGAACAAAGAAAGCGATGGCCCCTATTTATCTTATCGGATACCGGTGTACCGGTAAAAGCACAACAGGTAAGCTTTTGGCAACCCTTATGGGATTTGCGTTTCTGGATACGGATCGAATGATCGAAGAAAGATTTAAGACAACCATTGATAAGATGATACATCAAAAGGGATGGGACTATTTTAGAAAAAATGAAAAACAAGTTCTTTTAGACTGTCACCTTTCCAACACCATTGTTGCAACAGGCGGGGGGATTGTACTAAACTCTGAAAACCGGAAGTTTATTCAATCCCATGGAATTTGTGCCTGGCTTTATGCAGACGATGAAACTATTGTCAAAAGGCTTCTTGCCGATGAAAAAACCCAGGAATCAAGACCCCGGTTCAGCCAAGATTGCCTTACCCTGGAGACCCAAAAAACACTGGCGCTTCGAACGCCTTTGTACCGGGAACTTTCGCAAATAAAAATCGATACCAGCTGTCATTCACCCAAAGAAGCAGCATCCATAATCAAAAGGAGAATTTCCCATGTCCGGTAGCAGTTTTGGCAAAGCATTTCAAATTACCACCTTTGGCGAATCCCACGGCAAGGCCATTGGGGTCGTGATCCAGGGGTGCCCTCCCGGCCTTCCCATCAGCCAAGAGGTGATCCAAAAAGCCCTTGATAAAAGAAAACCTGGCAAGGGCCCTGCTTCCACCAAACGAAAGGAACCCGATATTCCCCTGATTCTGTCAGGAACTTTTGAGGGAAAAACCACGGGGACACCCATAATGATCCTGATAGAAAACAAGGATGCAAAATCCACCTCCTATACTGATATCGCATCTATCTTCCGCCCTGGGCACGGGGACTATACCTACCATCATAAGTATGGTATCCGGGACTTTCGGGGAGGGGGCAGGGCATCTGCCCGGGAAACTGCCGCAAGGGTGGCAGCAGGAGCCGTGGCCCAGTTGGTACTGGATCCTTACAAAATCTCTATCCAAAGCTACACCATTGGTTTGGGAGGGATTCAAGCCGTTGGGTTTGATGCCGAGGCCATTGAAAAAAATCCCTTTAAATGCCCGGATATGGTAGCTGCAAAAAGAATGGCCAAAAGAATAGAGATTGTCAAAAATCAGGGGGATTCCCTTGGGGGAATTGTCGAAATAAAGGCCATGAATGTTCCGGCCGGAATCGGGGACCCTGTTTTTGATAAACTGGATGGAGAAATTGCCAAGGCCATGATGAGTATTGGTGCCGTTAAAGCCGTTGAAATCGGTGCAGGGATATCGGCCGCGCAAATGACGGGGTTTGAGAACAATGACCCGTTAACCATGCAAGGATTTGAAACCAACCATTCCGGAGGGATACTGGCGGGAATTTCAAATGGGGATGAAATAATTGTACGGGTTCATGTAAAGCCGATTCCCTCCATACTAAAGCCCCAAAAGACCTTGACAGATGAGGGGTTGCCCATCGAAGTCTCCACAAAGGGCCGCCATGATATTTGCGCCATCCCCAGAATAAATAAGGTCTGTGAATCCATGCTCGCGCTGGTACTCACAGACCATATTTTGAGGCAAAAAACAATGAAGCAAGATTCTGGTGCTATTTTTTAATAATATCCGCTTCCAGCTTGTCCGCTATTTTCAGGGCTGAATTTAATGAATCATTGATCACAAAAAGTTGAACTTTAAGGGTTTTTAAGGACGCTTGGGTTGCGGATATTTTATCTTTAGACGAAAAAAGATCCGCAAGGGCCTTTGATTTTTTTGAAAATTCCGTGAGCTTTTCACAGAAATTTATTATTTCCCCTGCCCAGTTGTTTCTGTCTTCCTGGGATAGCTCAATATTTGCATTTCCGGTTCCGTTTATTAAATGATCAATTTGATAATCTTCAGGGTTTGCAATAATTTCATACATAATTTGCTCCTTTAAAACAGGTTTCATCCAGATTGAAGTTAAATGCAACTGGGCCAAGAATATTGAAACCCTGACATTTAGTCAAGGCTTCCGCCCTAAAAACATTAAGAATTCAGTGCGTTATACAATGGTTTCTGCCATTTTAAATGGTCACAAATCAGTTGCAGCCCCTAGGCCAACGATTATTTTTTTTTAGGGTTCTTCTTCAAAAATTGAACCCTGGTTCATTGAATCCGATCCATTGAATATAATTCATTGACAACTGCTATCATGAATCTGTTAACAAATAAGATACCAAATCGCCTTTGGTATATAAAATTTTCAATACAGACAGATAAAGGGTATATTCGGCATCGGCAATCCTTCGCTCGGCCTGGACAAGCAACGTGTTGGCATCCATAATGTCAATGCTGTTGGCCATACCATATTTAAACTGCATATCAACGGCCTTGAAGTTTTCCTGGGCGGATTTTAATTCATGCTGGAGATTGTCCAGGGCATTTCGTGCGGTTTCAAATTCCAGAAAAGACACCTTGGATTCAAAAATAATCTTTTTTTCCTCCAGGGACAATGCTTGTTTTGCCTTGTTTTCATCGGCCACCCGCTTTCGTACCTGGGCTCTTCTTAGGCCACCATCATATAAGGTAAAGGCAAGCTCTGCTTGGATATAGGTATTGTCCCCATCATAGTCCATGGAGAGATAGGAAATATCGTTTTTCTTGTACCCGCCTTCAAGGGACAGGGTCGGCCAATAATCTCCCTTTTCATATTCCACGGACTCGGTGGCAATTTCCACTGTCTTTTTTGCTTCCTTGAGTTCAAACCGGCTTTTCAAGGCCTGGGTTTGAATTTCATCCAGAGTAGGGGTAAAATCATCTATGCTTTTTACATCTCCCGCTGATACCGTAAAATCATCGCTAATTCCGGCGAGTCGCACAAGGCTGGCCTTATTTTGCCCCACCCGGTTATTGGCAACTATCTCATCTGTCTTAGACCGGGATAATTCTGCCTCTGCCCTATAAAGTGCAGTTTTGGTAACATTTCCCACATTAAGTTTTTCTGTCACAAAATTTTTATGGGTTTGAAGCCGCTCCACATCAGCCTGGGCGATCTCCACCATACGTTTGGCACTCAGGGTCTGAAAATAAGTTTGTGCCACCTGAAACAAATAATCGGCCCGGATGGTTTCCTTTGAAAATTTAGCCTTTTCAATCCCTTTTTTGGTGACATCATAGGCAATCAATTCCCGGCCATTAAGCGTAAAGGATTGGGTTAGTTTTGCACCAAATACGTTGGAGTCTGGCGAGACGGCATCCTCTCTTTTGTAATTGAGGTAATTGCCATATAAGGTTGCTCTGGGGATCAAAACAGACAAAGCCCGATTTTTATCCTGCTCAGCAATGTACAGATCTTCATCCGCTATTTTAATGATTTCGGCATTTTTATTTGCTTCACGGCACAGATCATTAAGTGAATACTTGGTTTGCGAATGGGCGGACATGGCCAAACAACAAACACAAAAAAATACCAAAAACAGACTAAAAAAGAACCTTCTCATCTATCACCTCATATTTGTAATAAAAAAACACACAACAATATTATAATTTTACCGACTTCGTCAAGTGAAGTTAAGGGTGGCAAAACTAAATAAAGATCACCATATACCTTCCCCGGATTTTATCAAACACCTAATCAAAAACTTTAGGGAATTATTGCAAAAATATCCCAATTTATGATATTAATCATCAAAATTATTGTAAATAAATGTAATTAGATCAAGGAGAAA
Organism: uncultured Desulfobacteraceae bacterium; assembly: GCA_964021475.1. Taxonomy (GTDB): domain Bacteria; phylum Desulfobacterota; class Desulfobacteria; order Desulfobacterales; family Desulfobacteraceae; genus NBML01. Next base: position 8,797 of record CAXHYW010000038.1, read on the forward strand.
CAATTGACACTTATTCCAAGTACTGAATTTAATGATCTTTCATTGGTAAGACAGGGCAAAGTGAGGGATATTTTTGACACCAAAGATTCTTTGTTAATGGTCACCACAGACAGGCTGTCCGCCTTTGATGTGGTGCTGCCCGATATCATACCAGACAAGGGGAAGGTGTTAAACCAGATTTCCCTTTTCTGGTTTAAACAAATGGAAGATATTGTAAAAAACCATATTATCACAACAAATGTGGAGGAGTATCCCGAAGAATTTAAAAAATACAAGGATGCGCTTTCTAAACGGAGTATGCTGGTTAAAAAAGCTCAACCCCTGGAAGTTGAATGCATCGTCCGGGGATATATCAGCGGCTCCGGGTGGAGTTCCTACCAAAAAGAAGGTCATGTCTGCGGTATTCCCCTTCCCAAGGGCCTTAAAGAATCAGATAAACTTGACACCCCGCTTTTTACCCCTTCCTCAAAAGCGGCAATTGGCGACCATGATATCAATATCAGCTTTGATGAAACCATCAAAATTATAGGCCGCGAGAAGGCAGAAAAACTGCGGGATTTAAGCCTGGCTATTTACAATAAAGGTGCAAAGCTTGCCCTTGAAAAAGGAATCATCATCGCCGATACCAAATTTGAATTCGGAATGCTGGACAATGAAATCATCCTCATTGATGAAATTATGACCCCTGATTCTTCAAGATTTTGGCCTTTGGATGATTATGAACCCGGAAGAGGGCAGAAAAGCTTTGATAAACAAGCCGTTCGGGACTGGTTAACCGCTTCTGGATGGGATAAAACACATCCTGGACCAAAACTACCCCAGCAGATTATTGAAAACACCACCAATACCTATAAAGAAATTTATAATCGCCTGACAGGAGATCATGTCTAACCAGCCAGACGAAACCCGGATTTTGAACATTCCCTTGGCCAGTATTGATCTGGCTGATACCCGGTATCGGATTTCCAAAGAAGAGGACGATATCGAAGGACTTGCCCTGTCAATAAAACAAAATGGTCTGACAAGTTTACCCCTTGTCAGATCCATGGGCAAATCAAGTCATACCTATATTGTGGTCGCAGGGTTCAAACGGATAAACGCCCTTGTTCATAACGGATTTAAGGGGGATGTTGTATGTCAAACTCTCCCTGAAGCAACGGAAGCCGACTATGCGGTCCATGCCGTTTCCGATAATGCATTTTCACGTTCCCTAACACCGGCTGAGCTGATCAAAAGCATTCTGATTTTGACCCAATTCATGGATACAAATCTTATTGCAGAAAAATCATTGTCTATTTTCAATACCCAATTGAACCAAAGCTATATCAATGATCTGCAAAAAATTGGCACCTATCTGCCCCCTGGGGGATTAAATTTGATGGATGACGGGCGTCTTTCTATCAAATCGGCTAAAAAAATATCAGGTGAATCCCCTGGACTTGCCAATTGTTTTGTGTCCTTGTTTTCAGCCATGAAAACATCTTCCAGCAAACAGATGGAAATCATAACCAATTTTTTAGAAATAGCCGCAAGGGAAAATTTTTCTCCTCAAGACCTTTACCAGGACAAAAAAATCCAGGACATACTGGTCAGTGACAACAAAGATCTGGGATTCAAAGGCAATCTTCTGCGCTATTGCCTCATTGAAAGACGCTTTCCCCACCTTGAAAAGAAACGTCAGGAGATCCAGAAGAAAATCAATTCCCTGAAACTGGGTCCCGGCATCAAATTAAATCTACCCGATAATTTTGAAAGCACGCGCTATTCATTGACCTTTGAGTTTAAGAACCTTGCCGAATTCACAAGCCGGGTGGATGCGATTAACAGGGTATCAAATCATCCCGACCTGGTGGAGATTCTCAAGAGATGAAAATAAAAAGGCTTTTCATGGATATGGATCTTGCCTTGGACGATGAGATTGAATACCTGATCTCAAAGGTTAAGCTTACCCCGGAAATGGTGACAGATTCCCAACCGGTATATGATCTGATCAATGGAGATATTGATCCTATACTAGCGGCAAAATCTATTCTTTATATCACCCGGAACAAAGGGGCTATTATCAGGAAATGTCCTGGCACAAGCCATTACACCTGCTGCGATTACACCATTTTACATACCGGAACATTTTGTACAATGGACTGTTCTTATTGTATTCTCCAGGCCTATTTCCATCCCCCGGTTCTCCAGTATTTTGCGGGCCTTGACAATTTTCGTCTGCCTCTGAAACATACCTTTGCCCAAAACAAAATTTTCCGCATCGGCACAGGTGAATATACCGATTCCCTGATATGGGAAAACATTAGCCAGGGACCAAAGTTTTTGGTCAACACCTTTGCCAATCAATCCAACAGCCTTTTGGAGTTAAAAACCAAAACCGTGAATGTGGAATCGCTTCTGGATTTGGACCACAATGGAAAAACCGTGCTGGCATGGTCCGTCAACACCCCGGAAATCATCCGTTCCGAAGAAAAGGGAACGGCTGCCCTTTTATCCAGGCTTGAAACAGCAAAACGTTGTGAATCAAAGGGATATAAACTGGCCTTTCATTTTGATCCCCTGATCATTTATGAAGGGTGTGAAGATGCTTATAAAAACGTCGTTCATGAGATTTTCTCCCATGTCAGAGCAGAGAGTATTGTCTGGATCAGCATCGGTACCTTTAGGTTCATGCCCCAACTCAAATCAATCGTTGAGCAGCGGTTTCCCTCTTCCACCATCCCCTATGGAGAATTCATCCTGGGTCTTGATAATAAAATGAGATACTTCAAGCCATTAAGAATACATCTATATAAAACGATCATTGATATGATTCACGAATATGCCCCCCATGTTTTTGTTTATTTTTGTATGGAGGATGAAGAGGTTTGGGAACAATGTATTGGGTTTTTCCCAAAAAAAGAAGGAGAACTGGGCCATCTACTGGATAAAAGTGCAGCGGCCCACTGTAAATTAAACACCTCATTTCTGTAAATTTTAAGATCCATTTCCTTAAGTTAGGGACTTAGGTGTTTGATCAAGGAAAAGGATGAAATAATTTTTTTAAAAATGCCGTACACCCCAAATAATGGTGGACCAATTTAAAAAGAGGACAAAGAATCATGGCTGATCTTTGTCCTCTTTTTTTTGTGATAGACCGGCATTTTACGCCTGATGGTCTTGTATTTTAAAGATTTAGGCTTTTTTCTCTGCATTCACCCGTTCGATTATTTTCTGGGAAAGATCAGCCGGCACTTCGTCATAATGTTCAAATTCCATACTGAAGGAACCACGGCCACCGGTTATGGATCTTAAGTCAGGGGCATACCGAAGGATTTCCGACATAGGAACAAGGGCGTTGATGATCTGTTTATCATCTTCAGTATCCATACCCAACACCCGACCCCGTCTGGAATTCATGTCCCCCATGATGTCTCCCGTTGAATCTTCAGGGACTTTCACAGACACCCTCATCACAGGTTCCAGCAAAACGGCTCTGGCATCTTTAGCGGCATTCTTAAAGGCAATGGAACCGGCTGTTTTAAATGCCATTTCAGAAGAGTCAACCGAATGGTAGGAGCCAAAATCCAAGGTAACCCTGAAATCCACACAGGGAAAACCGGCCAGAATACCGGTTGCAGAACTTTCTCTCACACCCGCCTCAACCGCCGGAATATAGTTTTTGGGAATAGCGCCCCCCACAACTTTATCAACAAACTCAAACCCGCTGCCCTTGGGAAGCGGTTCAAGAACGATCCAGCAATCGCCAAATTGACCATGGCCGCCCGATTGTTTCTTATGCTTACCCTGGACACGGATTTTTTTCTTGAAGGTTTCTCTGTAGGCCACCTTGGGTGTAGCAATTTCCATAGCCACATTAAATTTTCTTAAAATTTTGTCTGCTGTGGTTTCGATGTGAACCAATCCGCGGCCTGAAAGAATCGTCTGTTTGGTTTCTTCCTCTCTCTTAAGTTGAAGGCCGGTATCTTCTTCTAAAATTTTTCGGATGGCTTCGTGGATTTTGTCTTCGTCATTTTTGGATTTCGGAGAAATGGCAAAGGAAATAACCGGCGGCATGGGAGCCGGAGCGGGAATTTGAATTTCTTTACCCCCTGTCAGTGTATCTCCTGTCAAGGTGTTTTTGAGTTTGGCAACGGCCACAATAGACCCTGGAAGTGCACTGGTGATGGTTTTTTGTTCTTTTCCGACAATTTCCAATAGCTGAGAAAATCGTTCCTTAGAATCCTTGGTGACATTTATTATATTTCCTTCCTTGCCCAGGGTTCCGGAAATGACCCTGAAAAGAGAAAGTCGCCCGGCATAGGGGTCTA
>CAXHYW010000039.1:0-12936 GCA_964021475.1 uncultured Desulfobacteraceae bacterium
GGGTTGATATCAAAATTTAATAGTGAGCTTGAACAAATAAATGAGCAACTCAATGAATAGTGAAATAAAAAATAGCGAGATAAAAAATGAACCAGACCCGTCTGAATCAGACCTTCCCGAGTGCTTTGGTAATCTTGGAAAGGTGTTTCCCATGGGTAAAAATGGGCTGCGTGAGACACCAGAGGATTGCTTTTTCCATTGTCCTGTCAAGACCCGATGTTTAAAACAGGCAATTGCTACAAAAGATGGTACAAAGGTTGAAGAAGAAATAATTGAACGGAGCACCAAGGCCGGGGCCATGAATTTTTTGGAACGGTGGTCCCGGAAAAAACAGGTTCACAAAAGAAAACTTGAAAAATAGCCGTAACGGCTATCAGGCGTAAGGGGAGGCCATGAAATCCGTTAGAGATATCAATGTGCAGGGGAAAAAAGTGTTTGTTCGGGTGGATTATAATCTGCCCATGGATGAAAAACTGAATATTACAGATGATAACAGGATTCGGGCAACCCTTGACCTGATTGAATATCTTATTACCCAAAACGCCAGGATCATTCTGGCATCCCATCTTGGTAGACCTGATGGCGTCAAAGATGAGAAATTCAGCCTTCTGCCAGCAGCTAAACGCTTGGCCGAAATTTTGGACCGCAAGGTGTTGTTTGCAGATGATTGTATCGGAGAAAAAGTAGAACATCAGATCTCCCATCTTGGGGAGGGGCAGATTCTGATGCTTGAGAACCTGAGATTTCATAAAGGTGAAAAGAAAAATGATCTTGTTTTTGCTAAAAAATTGGCAGATCTTTGTGATGTTTATGTCAATAACGCCTTTGCCGTATCCCACCGAACCCAAGCATCCATAACCGGCATCACCCAATTTGTTTTATTTGCCTGTTCAGGATTTTTGCTTGAAAAGGAAGTCCAATCCTATCGTGATTCTGTGGAGCACCCGAAAAAGCCCCTTATTGCAGTTATTGGCGGTGCAAAGGTTTCAAGTAAACTGGCCGCCCTGGAAAATATGCTTAATTTTGTGGATCAATTGATTATTGGCGGTGCCATGGCCAATACTTTTTTAAAGGCCAAGGGGGTTAATACCCAAAGCTCAATGATTGAAACAGATCTGCTGGAAACAGCTAGGGCTATCATTGAAAAGGCAGATCAAAAAAACATTGAACTGTTATTGCCCAATGACTTGGTGGTTGCGGATCGATTTGACAAAAATGCCGAAACGAAAACCGTCGTGGTTGATGAAATTCCTGCCGGTTGGATGGGGCTGGATATCGGACCGGAAACGGCGAATCGTTATGCACTGGCCATTCAGAAGGCCGGAACCATAGTTTGGAACGGTCCCATGGGGGTTTTTGAAATGGAAAAATTTGCATTGGGCACCCAGGTCGTGGCCGATGCCATTGCGGGGTCTCATGCTTTTTCCGTGGTTGGCGGCGGTGATACAGGACTTGCTGCAAAACTTTGTGGGGTGGCCGATAAGGTTAGTTATATCTCCACCGGCGGCGGGGCATTTTTAGTAATGATGGAAGGGAAAAAACTGCCAGGGGTGGCTGTGCTGGAATAAAATATAAATGAGGTAAACTGCTTTGAAATACTGCATGCAAAGAGAGTGTCTGAGTAGGGAAGACCGATTGAGAAGATCCTATTACCAGGTGTTGCGGGATGAACTGGATCAGTTTGTCATCGGCTATTCCCTGGTGGGATCCTATAATAACTTTTTGCGACTGCGAACCCCCTATCCCTTTGTCGAATTGCGGGAACTTAAACCCCGTGCCAGGATTCCTTCCGTCGAATTTGATGCCCAGAATTCATTTTTGATCATCTTCTCAGAAGATTCAATTGACAAGAAACATAAAAAATATATTCGGTATTTTGATGCCAACAAGACCACCAAAACCAATTTGTTGCGTCATAAATACTTTCCCGATGTGGAAAATTATAACCGGGATTTCAAGTATTTTGAGACCAGTGAATTTTTTTCATTACTGCGCTCCCTGTTACCGGTGGATTATGCCCTGCTCATCCAGAGAAATCAGAGAACAAAGGTGCAGTATGCCCTGACCCATTTCCATGTCCGTGTGGATTGGCCCATTGCAGAGGCCTCTGAAAATTTGGCCAAACAATTGCGGTATATTTCCAAGGATCTTTATGAAAAAGGGGATAAATACGCAGAAAATATGCAAAAAAAGCTGTTTGAGTATTATGGGGTTCCGGTGATGTCGGGCGGGAGAAGAACAGCCGCCATTGTTGCGGCCCAGTATTTTAGACAGTTTGACGGAATTACCACCATCTATGTTGCCTCCTCTGAGTCCAGAAGTCTTTTGCGCATCGATGAAAAAGGGGTATCAAAGTCTGTTCTGGTTAAATTATCTCTGGAGCAGGTTAAGTATCTTTCTGACCTGGCAAAGATTACCCAGAGTACCTTTACCAAAAATTATGTGGTTGCCAGACAACGCAAAAGTTATGTGTGTATCCTGAATGTCCGGTATGCCCAAACCATCCATTCCCTGCCATCAGAAGGGGGGAGATTGCGGGAATTAAATTTTGATACCAATTGGCTAACCGTGGCAGAAGAGCATATCCTGCCCAAGCCTTCGGTGACAAAGTACGCCCCCATCCCCTATAAAATGATTTATGCTTGACCTGATGTACCGGATCTGGCTTTTCTTCTCATTTCGAATCTTTTGTTTTGATCAACGCTCTCACCGCGGTTGGATCGGTTTGATTGAGAGTTTTCCCCGTATTCGGGTGGAGGTATATCATTTTTGTCCCGTCTGGTATATCAAAATATTGAAAGGGTTTGTCTTCCAGAAAAACCTCCATATAATCGATCCATATGGGTAAAGCAGCTCTGGCACCGGTTTCATAGGGTCCAAGCGTGCTTGCGTTATCATTGCCCACCCAGACACCAAGGGCAATATCCGGGCTTACCCCAACAAAAAATGCATCTTTATACCGATCCGTGGTGCCGGTTTTCCCTGCAATATCTTTTTTTATATGAGCGGCTTTTTTTCCGGTTCCTTCAAAAATAACCGCTTTTAACATATCCACCATGACCGCCGCATCCTCCCGGGACATGATGGAGTGGCGGTCAACGGAATGTTGAAAAATGGTGTGTCCCTGGGAGTCTGTAATTTTAACAATGACAGAAGGGGTCACCTGGGTCCCCTTATTGGCAAAGGGGATATAAGCTGCGGTCAACTCCAGCAAAGAAACTTCGGAGGTGCCCAATGCAAGCGAGAGATAGGGGGTTAATGGGGAATGAATTCCGGCCTTTTGTGCAAATCTAATAACCGCTTCAGGATGGATTTTTTCAATAAGCCTCACCACCGGCGTATTTTTGGATAGGGCCAGGGCTTTGCGAAGTGTCATCTCTCCTTGATAAGTTCGAGAAAAATTTTTAACTTCCCAGGAGGTGCTATTCCCCTGGGAATATTCCAGGGGGGCATCCAACAGCGTATCGCTTTGGGAATATCCCATTTCTAGGGCCGTGGCGTAGACAAACGGTTTAAATGCGGAGCCGGGTTGGCGTTTGGCTTGAACTGCCCGGTTAAATTGGCTTTTCGTATAGTCGGTCCCCCCTACCATACTGAGGATGCCGCCTGTTTTTATATCGATGGCAATTAAAGCAGCTTCTGGTATCGGGTTCTCCAAACCATTTTTTCCCATTCTATTTTTAAGGAGTTGAATCTGTTTTTGAACTGTGTTTTCTGCAACGATCTGGAGTTTATAATTCAGGGTTGTATAAATATTTAATCCATTTGAAAATCCGGTTGTCAATTCGGGATGGGAGTTTAGGATGTTTTTTAGGTAGGCCACAAAAAAGAGGGCGTGGGAAAGGGGGGCTATCTTGGGTTTAACTAAAATCGGTTCCTTATTTGCCAGAAGTTGTTCCCGGGGGGAAATAATGTCAGCCTGTCGCATTTGTGCCAAAATAATACGGCGTCTTTTTGTGGCTAATCCAAGATTATTGAGGGGAGAATAAATACTAGGGGCTTTGGGAAGTCCGGCCAGTAGAGCGGCTTGGCTTATGGTTAGATCGGTAACAGAGGTGTTAAAATAGGTTTGGGCTGCGGCTTCAACTCCATAGGCCCCGGAGCCTAGATAGATAAGATTGAAATAGAGCTCCAGAATTTCATTTTTTGTGTATCGTCTTTCTATTTGGACCGACAGGATGGCTTCCCGAATTTTCCTGACAATTGATTTTTCTGGGGATAAGAATAGGGTTTTTGCCAGTTGCTGGGTCAGGGTGCTGGCCCCCTGTTTGAATTCCCCGGCCTTAATGTCTTGAATCATGGCGCGTAAGATCGCCTTGAGGTTGACGCCTGCATGTTGAAAAAAATTTCTGTCCTCGGTGACAACCAGGGCATCGATTAATATTTTTGGTATTTTTTCGATGGATACGGGGAATCGTTTTTCAAGATAAAACTGGGTAATTACCTGGTTGTCTGATGAAAATACTGTGGTAACCGCCGAGGGTTTAAATAGCTTTAATTGGTTAATTTCCGGTAAATCATATACGAGACCCAAAAAAACACCCGCCAACCCTCCTGAAAGAATGCCGATAAATCCAAGAAAGGCTGCGATTCGTTTTATGGAGGAGGGCATCAGGGCGTTAGAAATTGATAGATCGCTTGTTTGAAATCATCATCTGAAAAGGGCTTGTGAAGGATTTTATTGATTCCTGATTTTGTCAAAATGCTGTCATTCACCTGAAGATCTCCTTCCTTACCTTCAACAAAATCACTCTGGGTGGTGATCATGAGAACAGGTAGCACCTGGCGTGTAAATTTTTTCCTGATTTCCCGGGTCAGTTCAAGGCCACTGATATTGGGCATATTCAGATCAGTGATGACCAAATCCGGTTGATTGTCGATGATATAGGGAATTGCATCTTCCGGGCGCTCAAAGGTTTTGGGGTCAAATCCAAGGGCAGATAGTTTGTTTTGATAAAGCTTGAGCATCATTTTGGAGTCATCTATCACCACAATTTTGGCATTGTTCGTGGATGTCATGTCATTACTGGGTGTTCCCAATTGGGCAGCAAATTCTTTTTGCCCTAGACTATTCATTTTTTTTAAAAATGTTTTCCGGGTATCAGGATCTGCTTTCTGGGTAATGTGTTGTTTGGCAAGCGCATGAAAAGAATCTTCATCCACAAGGAAATTAAAAATATTGCCAGCCTCGGAATCAATGAGGGCGGATATTGCATTCATGGCATCTGAAGACCCCGAGCGGACGATGTTTTTAAGACCTGCTACCAGGGGTTTGGATAGGTTTTGATCAATGGCCCTTGCCGCACTCATTCGAACCGCCTCAATGGGGTCTTGTAGTCCCTGTACCAAACAAATGGCTGTTTTGGGAGAGGGAATTCTTTCCATTGCTTCATAGGCGGCCTGGCGGATATTGGCATCCTTGGGCTGGGTATTGATAATGTCCAGAATGGGGGATATGGCAGCTGTATCTCCAATGTATCCCAGAGTGGTGATCAGGTGAACCAGATAATCTGCCTGGGCATTTTTAAATGCTTTGGTAAGGATTGGGGTGGATTTGTTACCCAGTTTTAACAATTGATCTATGGCGGTATCCCGGACAATGGTGAGGGAAGATCCCAGAAGGGAGGTTAGCTGTTCAAGGGCATACATATCCTGCATTTCAGAAAGGGATTCCACGGTAAGTTTATTGGTTTCTTCGTCCTCTCCAAGAAACCCTAGCAGTCGATCAACAGCCTCCTGGTTGCCGATTTCCGATATGGCAAAAATAGCTGCTTTTCTAACCTCTTTGTCCCGATGACCTGCCATCGAGCCAAACGTATCAAGTGAGGCTTCAAGTCTGAGCGCCCCAAGGGCCTGGATAGCAGCCCCAAGTATTTGAGGATCTGTATCCGTTTGGATAATCTGTTTTAAGACCGGGGCCGTATCCATCATGAAAAGTTCTCCTGCCGCTTTTAAAAACAGGAGTCTGGCCTTCTTTTTGTTTTTACTGATATACGCAATGACAAGGTTCGTATTGCCGTATGCCTTGTCAAGGATAAGTTCGTATAGGGCTTGCTGGATTTCGGGGTCATTGATTTCAATTTTGGTCAGGTATTCAAGAAGGGGCAGTACCATTTGGTCTGGCCCCTTTGCAAGCTCAATCATTGCTTTTTTTTGAACAGGTGCACTGATATTGGAATCAGATGCAAACTGAAGCAGCGCTTTGGCTTTAATAAGATCGTTTTCTTTGAGACAATATATTAATTCGTCAATAAAATCTTTGGCGTTAATGGTATTCATGAGCAAGACCCTTGTTATGATTTGAACTGGTAAAATACAGAATTAAGATATTTGTTCGATGCGTACAGATCCGTGTCATTAACAAGCGATTCTGTGGATCCGATGATAAGATATCCATCGGGTTCAAGAACCTTGGCGATATTTTGATAGATTTTCCTGCGATCCTCGGTGGTAAAATAGATCATCACATTTCTGCACAGAACAATATCAAATTTGCCCATCCCAATAAAAGGTTTCATCAGGTTCATTTTTTTAAACTGGGCCATGGCCCGGAGTTCATCTTTGATTTTATATCGGTCTTCGTGTGGATTGAAATATTTGTTTAGCCGAGCCGGGTCCAATCCTCTGGCTACCTCGAATTTATTGTAAAGTCCATAACTTGCCTGGGCAATAGCAGCATCGGAAATATCGGTTCCATATAGCTTGATATTATAATTTTGTGGAGTGACCCCCATTTCAAGCAGGGTCATGGCGATGCTGTAGATTTCCTGCCCGGTTGAGTTGGCAGCACTCCACAAGCGGATGGTGGGTTTCAACCCTGTGGTTCTTGTCGTGCGTTTGTCGATGAGATCGGGAATGATTTTATGCTGCAACAATTGGAAGGGGGATTTGTCCCTGAAAAAATAGGTCTCATTGGTTGAAATCGCATCGATGATTTCATCTTCCAACTCTTTTTTGAAATCAGATTTGGCTTTGTGTAGTAACTCTAAATAGGAACCACACCCCAAGCGGTTAAGCATTGGGTTCAGGCGGGTTTCCAATAAATATTCTTTTCCGACATCAAGGGCAATTCCTGATATCTCCAGAATATATTTTGAAAAGTCTCTGAACTCATTTGGCGTTACGGTAATTTTATTCATAGGTTAGGTCGATGAAAAATGGTGATTATTGGTTGCTAAATAACGGTTTTGATAATTTCTTCTGCAATTTTATCCAAGGGCGCTATCACATTGACAATACCCGTTTCAATAGGTTCTTTTGGCATGCCAAAAACAGTACAGCTCGCTTCATCTTGGGCAATGATATGGCTGCCGTTCTTTTTCATCTGCACGAGTCCTTTTGAGCCGTCGGACCCCATTCCCGTCATGATGACACCCGTGGAGCGGCCCACATAATACTGGGCAATGGACCGGAAAAGATAATCAACAGAGGGTCTGCAACTATTTTCAGGCGGATCATCCGTGATTTTAATTACTCTTGATATTCCGTCCTTGCCTGCAATTATTTTCATCTGTTTGCCTCCCGGAGCAATCAGAATCCGCCCGGGGATAATAACATCACCATCCTGTGCCTCTTTTACCTCAAGTGGGCTTTTGTTGTTCAGGCTGTTGGCCAGGGAAGCTGTGAACATTGGCGGCATATGCTGGACAATGAGGATGGGTGCCTTGAAGTCTGCTGGCAACATCGGAATCATCCGTGTCAGTGCGTTGGGACCACCCGTGGATATACCGATGCCGATAATTTCTGATTTTGTTTTTACCCGTGACCGCGGTGTCGCAGTGACTTGCGTTTGGGGGTGTCTTTCCTCTGTCCGTTTTATGGGAAGAGGAGAAATTCTATTGCGAATTTTAAATCGGGTTGTTTTTTGACGCTTTAATGCGGCAATAATGGGCTCGATTGCTTCCTTAACCTTGAGCAAATTATCCGCCATTTTCCCGGCATCGGGTTTGGGGACAAAATCAAAGGCACCAAGTTCTAGGGCTTTGATTGTCATTTCGCTTCCTTGCTGGGTCAGGGTAGACAGCATGACAACCACTGGGGGGGAGGGACTTTTTTGTAGTTCCTGGAGCACCTCTATTCCGTTTACTTCCGGCATCTCAATATCAAGTGTAATTAGATCGGGCTTTAATGTGGCAATTTTGGACAAGGCAATCTTTCCATTATTGGCCGTTCCCACCACTTCTACACCGGGAATTGCTTTTAGTACGTCTCCGACAATCTTTCGATAGACAATGGTATCATCTATCACCAGAACTTTTAGGTTTTCCATTATTCTTTTAGAACCTCGTTAATGTCCAGAATTCCAATTAAGGAAGTTTGGGTCTTTAAGACGCCTTCAAAGAATTTTCCTTTGACCCCACCGATATTGGAAGGAGCCGGTTCTATTGCACTGCTTTTAGCCAGGACGACGTCAGCGATTGAATCAACCAGAAGGCCGATGTGTTCATCTTCGGAATTCACGATGATATTCCGGTTGTTCTTGGCCTTGCTGGCAGGTTCCAGACCCAGTTTTTTTCCCAGATCAATAATCGTAACGATTCTTCCCCTTAAGTTTAAGATCCCTTCAACATAATCAGCTGCCTGGGGAACTTTGGTAATTTCAAAATTTTTGTTTATTTCCTGGATGTTCAGAATGTCGATTCCACAAAGTGCTCCCCCAACATAGAATGTTGAAAATTCAATATCTATAGAAGGATTGTCTGTATTTATTTCTGCCATTTTGTCTCCTTAACGGGGTTAGAAAAAGAAATTATCAGGTTAAATTCAGGTGCTTTCTGATGGTTTTCATCAGTTTTTCCCTGTCCAGCTTGATTTGATAATCATCAATCCCCACGGTTTTACCCTTTTCAATATGTGCCTCACTTGCCAAGGAAGTCAAGGCAATGACGGTAAGGTGTGAGTACTTTGGGTCATTTTTAATTCGTTTCGTGAGTTCAAAACCATCCATATTCGGCATTTCAAGATCCGTAACAACCAGATCAATCTCATCAACCCTTTCTTTGAGCAGTTCCCAGGCAATCAGCCCGTCTTCCGCCTCAATCACCTTGAATCCGTCTTCTTCTATGAATGCCTTGACCTGGTGTCTGAAAAAAGCAGAATCTTCAGCAAAAAGAATTATCTTTTCTCCGTCTGTTGCCATTTCTGCGGCGACCTTTGCTTCCTGGACAAACCAATCAGGGTTTAATGTTTTTACCATCTCAAAAATATCCACCAGTAATGTGGTATGTTCGTTGATGATCATGGACCCGCTTATGGCGGTCTGTTTTAAGGTAGATGGATCAATATCCAAGGATAGTTCCATGGCATCCACCGGTGGGGTTACCATGAGGCCAAGTTCCCGGTCTTTTACCCTGAATACGATGACTTCCTGCTGTTCTTTCTCGGGCAAGGGGCTGAAATCCGATACCTGGGACAGTTCATACAAAGGCAAGGCGCCTCCTCGATACTGTACCACTTTTTTGTTACCAATCTGCTCAATGTCAGATGTCTTTATCCGTTCTATTCGCTCAACCAGATTAAGAGGAGCTGCAAAATGTTCTGTTTCACCATTTTTAAAGGTCAGCAGGGCCACCTGGTCTTTTGCGGCGGCAGCCAAGGCCTCTTCTGCTGACTTGGCCAACTGGCTGGCGTCGGTAATGGTAGACAATTCTGCCATCTGGGCAAGGTTAGCAATATCCAGAATCAGAGCGACCTTGCCGTCCCCCATAATGGTGGCACCGGCATAGGCGGTACATTTTTTCAGGTGACGTCCCACGGGTTTGACCACAATTTCTTCAGAATCATGTAGTTGATCCACGATCAGGCCATATTTAAAAGCGCCAGCTGAAACAACGGCAATGTTAATGGCACTGGATGCATGGTAGCGCCGATCGGTTTGTTTCCTATTAACAAGGAGTTCCTCTGTTTCATCGGAAAGGGCCTCTTCTGGTGTCAGATGATGTTTTGAACGCCGATCTGCTGTGTTTTCCCTCCTGTCAAGACGATTTTCTTTTGCTTCAGGGTCGGCATACGTTTTTTCAATACCGAGCATTTCAGACAAGTTCAACAAAGGAAGTAATTCTCCCCGCAATCGAACCACGGCAGCGTCGCCGACGGTTTCAATTTTTTCTTTTACCTGGGCAGCCGGGATTCTGAGCAGTTCGTTCAGATTGACCTGGGGAAGGGCGTATCTTTCATTTCCCACCGATGTGATCTGACTTGGGATAATGGCAAGGGTTAGCGGCAGTTTGATTTGAATCGTTGTTCCCTGCCCCGGGGTGGAATCCAGTTCTATGATTCCTCCGAGGTTTTGGATATTGGTAATGACCACATCCATGCCCACACCCCTGCCGGACACATCCGTCACTTCCTTGGCCATTGAAAAACCAGCCATAAAAATTAATTCCATTTTGCTTTTTTCTGACATCTCAGCCACTTGTTGTTCTGTTACCAATCCTTTTTCGATGGCTGAGTCTGCAATTTTGTCGGGGTAGAGACCTTTTCCGTCATCTGAAATAACAAGATTCACCTGGCCAGCTTCATGAAAGGCCTTTAATACGATGGTGCCGAAGGGTTTTTTTCCCATCTGTTCTCTTTCCATGGGGCTTTCGATCCCATGGTCAACTGAGTTGCGAACCAAGTGGGTTAAGGGGTCATTGATGGATTCCAGAATGGTTTTGTCAAGTTCAACATCTTTGCCTTCTATCTCAAGCTCTATTGTTTTGCCCAGCTGTTGGGAAAGGTCCCTTACCACCCGGGTGAATTTATTCAGGATATTGGCAATCGGTTGCATCCGGGTTCTCATGATCGCCTCTTGGAGCTCAGAGGTAATCATATCAATTCGTTGCCCTGATATTTCGGTTGCTTTTGCATTGGAAGAACTGATCCCCTGGAGCAATTGGTTTCGGCTTAAAACAAGTTCTCCTGCAAGGTTCATGAGGGTGTCAAGAAGTCCCACATTTACCCTAAGGGATGTTTGGGCCTTTGCCGAAATCTGAAGATCTTTGTCCTCTGTTTGTGACGGAGCTACTTTGGGTGCAACAGCCTCTGGAACGGGCTGGGTGGTCATAACCTTTGGTGCCGTTTTTTCGGCCTGAACCGCTTTGGGTGCCGTTGCGATGAGGTCAGGTTGCGATTGGGTTTCAGGTTTTTCCACGCCAACCATGGTCATTGGCTCTAGGTCTCCTTCCATGGCAGAGGTTGAAACAATCATCTGATCTGTGATGGCATGAATATATCGTTTGTTGATATCAAAAAGCGTCTCAGTCATGTCGTACTCAATGATGGAGGCAAAAAGGACTTGGAAGGGAATTCTACTGGGACCGGCGGTATCTCCAAGGGTGCCTACGGAATCAAAGTCAATGCGTGAATCAACAATGGTGCCGGTTTTCTGGAGGCTGTTCAGCACTTCAATAGGGTTCTTTCCCTTGCGCTGAATATCATTGATCAGGTCATACTCAACCAGAAAAAGGTTTTTTCCTTCCGCCTTATATTTTTCAAGTTCGTAAAGAGAGATGTGTTGAAAAATTCTGCCATCGGTAAGGACAATATCAACCATTGTGGAAACCATATCCTGTTGGTCTTCCGGCAAAGATGATTTGGTTATGTTTTCCAAGGCAGTAATATGATCAGATACATCTATATCATTGCTGGTTTCAATGTCTTTTAACAGGGCCTCAAGCTTGTCAAATCCCTTTAAAAGAACAGAGATGCGGTTTGAATCTGGTATCAGTTCGTTGGTTCGAATTAATCCTAGTACATTCTCAAGATGATGGGAGAGCTCTTTTATGGTGGTCAGTCCCATAAACCCGGCCCCTCCTTTAACAGAATGGGCTGCACGGAAGACATTGTTCACCAGATCAAGGTCTATATTTGCTCCGCCTTCCTCAATAGTTAAAAGATCACTTTCTATATCTCCAAGATGATCCAATGATTCTTCAATATACATTTGTAGGGTTTCGTCATCTTCAAACATATTAATTCTCCCGAAAGGTTTGTTCTTGAAATGCTAAAAAGTATTTGATTATTAGATAATTTACAGAAAAATAATACTAAAGTCAAACGAAGAATCGTTTAACGACGGGATGGTTCATATTTTTCGTATTATATCGTTTTGTTGACAGGAATGGGTCAGTTCGATTATCGCCCGGGTGTTTGGCTGGGCGTTTTCAATGGGATTTAAATCTGGATCGGATAATTGTAATATATCGGATTTCATTGCGGCAATCTTTGGGGTCAGAATTTCAACCCGATCATTAATATTGAGTTTATTTCGGATTTCGACCAGATAACGCTTGTTATCCAAACACTTTAGGACTTTGCCAATAAAGCTGTGGATCTTCCCCTGGTGGACATTCTCAATATTGGGGGATTGTTCTTCTGAATTGCCAAAATAAAAACCTGTACTGTATGCCCTGTGATACACTTGGCGTAGTTCATTTTGCCAATCTTCCTTGACGCGATAGTCTGTCGGATTCGCCACATAGGCGTCAATGGCATTGCGATAGGTTTTAACCACCGAAGCGAGGTAATTGATGCCTTTCATTCTGCCTTCGATTTTCAATGAAGAAATCTGTGCATCAATTAAAGCGGGAATGTGGTCGATCATGCATAGGTCCCTTGAATTGAAAATGTAGGACCCTCGGGAATCCTCCATCAACGGATGAAATTCGTTGGGGCGTAATTCTTCAACCACCGCATATTTCCATCGACAAGGATGGCTGCAAAGTCCCCTGTTGCTGTCTCTATTGCTCAATACATTGCTCAGGAGGCATCTGCCCGAGTATGAAATGCACATAGCGCCATGAATAAAGGTCTCTGTTTCTATCTGTATGTTTTGAGTGATCTCATCTATCTCATCTAAGGAGAGTTCCCTGGCAAGATTGACCCGTTTTACACCTAACTTTTGCCAGAACAGTGCTGTGTTATAATTGGTTGTATTGGCCTGGGTACTCAAAT
>CAXHYW010000040.1:0-12922 GCA_964021475.1 uncultured Desulfobacteraceae bacterium
AGATTCTCCGGAGTGACTGGAGTTCAGACGTGTGCTCTTCCGATCTAAGGGGAAAAATGGATTTTTATAATTTGGTCAGTTTTATCGGTATCTTTGGATTGCTGTTCATTGCCTGGTTCATATCACGCTTTTTTTTTAAAAACACCCAGAAAATTAATTGGCATTTGCTGGGATGGGCACTGGGGCTTCAGTTGCTTTTTGCCCTTTTTATTTTTGTGGTTCCGGCAGGTGTCAGATTCTTTCAAGTTATAAATGATCTGGCGGTTGTGGTTTTGGGTACGGCTTCTGCCGGAGCAACTTTTGTCTTTGGACCCCTGGCCCTTCCCCCCGCTGTCCAAGGATCCTTTGGGTTTATCCTTGCTTTCCAGGCATTTCCCACCATTATATTCTTTTCTAGTCTTGTGGCAATATTGTATTATTATCCGGTTTTGCCCTTTATTATTCGATTATTTGCAAAACTTTTTACACGGCTGATGAAAATATCCGGGGCCGAAGCCCTTTGTGCCGCCAGCAATATCTTTGTGGGAATTGAATCGGTATTTACCATCAAGCCCTATATCGATAAAATGACTCGGTCTGAGCTATGTACCATCTTCACCGCTGGTATGGCTACGGTGGCATCAAATGTCCTGGCATTTTATGTGTTTACCTTACAGGCTCAGTTTCCTTCCATTGCAGGGCATCTGATATCCGCTTCTTTTCTATCTGCCCCGGCAGCCCTGGTCATGTCAAAGCTGATATTTCCGGAAAGCGGCACACCCCAGACCCTTGGCCAGGTTGTGGATATCCATTATGAAAAGGAGGCCAGTCTTTTTGAGGCCATTATCAACGGTGCCACAGCAGGGCTTAAGGTGATTTTCAGTATTGTGGCATTATTGATCGCCGTGATGGGGCTCGTGGCCTTGGTTGACCTGATCCTGGGCAGTGCCGGGGGAGTGGTGAATGGTTGGATGGGTACCACCATGGAGTGGTCTTTAAAATATTTTCTTGGGTATCTGTTTTATCCCTTTACCTTGATCATTGGTGTCCCGGCTGTGGATGCCGGGATTATCTCTCAGATTATCGGGGAGCGAATTATTTTGACCGAAGTGGTTTCCTACCAGGACCTTGCCCTGGCATTGTCCCAAAATAGCCTGGTTCATCCCCGTTCTGCAGTTGTTGCCTCCTATGCCCTTTGTGGATTTGCCCATGTGGCGTCCATGGCAATTTTTGTGGGGGGGATTTCAGCCCTTGCGCCCAACCGAACGGCTGCCATTTCGGCAGTTGCAATCAAGGCCTTGATTGCCGCTACCTTTGCCTGTCTCTTGACGGCTTGTGTAGCAGGTACTTTTTACACCAATACCAGTCTGCTGCTGGGAAATTAAGGAAAATTCAATGGATACCTCTCCTCATTCAACAAATCCCGGTATGCGCAAATTTTGCGATCGTTTAAAACAGGGGTGTGAAAAAATACAAGTGGATATTAGCAATGAACAGATATCCTTGATGGCTGCCCACGCGACCCAATTGATTCTATGGAATAAAAAAATAAACCTGACGGCCATTGTTGAACCACAAGCCGTGGCGGAAAAGCATTTTATTGATGCCCTGGCGGTTCAATCCTTTTTGGGGCAGGAAAAAAGAATGATGGATATGGGGACAGGGGGCGGATTTCCATCCATCCCTCTAAAAATTCTTAATCCTGACCTTGAGCTTGTTTTGGTGGATTCGTCCAGGAAAAAGGTCACTTTTTTAAAACATGTGATCCGAACCCTAGGACTGAAAAACATAGAGGCATTTCATTGTCGGGTGGAGGATCTGGCAGAAGATAAATCCCATGCCGGAACCTATGATGGAGTAATATCCCGGGCGTTTACCAGCCTTGAAAAATTTGTTGGATTTGCCCTTCCATTGCTAAAACCAGAAGGAAAAATTTATGCCCTTAAAGGAAAACAGGCCCTGGAAGAAATCACCCTGATACTTTTGTCTCAATTCGAAATCAAGACGGATCATTATCAACTCCCCTTTGAAAAATCGGATCGGTATATGATTCGGTTAAAAACATTATAGAATCCAATTAAGGCTTTTTTGTTATGGCAGGATATATTCTCGTAAAAAAATCTCAAATATCTTTATTTAAAACCACACCGTTTTATTATTTAACCCAAATCGGAGAATACGCCCTTTACAAAAAAAAAGGAGATTGCCTGGCTGATTTACGACTGGAAAAAAATAGATATCCGGATTTGTATATTCGTGATTCAGACAGAGAAGAGGCCATGGTAGAGCTTACCTTGGCCTTGAATAAAGATTTTGAAAATAAAATTGCCCAGGGAGACCTCAAAGAAGTCCGCCACTCATTGGAATATATTGTTGAAGAGGCTTTGACTCTTGGGCAAGAACATGGCATGAACTGCCTTCCGGATACCCTGAACATTTTGTTGGGTAAATATCAAAATGATAATAAGGCGATGGAATACTTAAGAAAAATTGATTCCAATTCTCCCGTTCTGATCAAGCATGCCGTCAATGTCTTGGCCCTTACCCTGCAATTTTGTTTTTATCACCGATTCCCTGAATCCGACACCCGGCAATTGGCCATGGCCGCTCTGCTCCATGATGTCGGGTGCTCACAGATCGACACGGTTATCATTGAAACCAACAAACGGCTTACCGACAAACAATTCAAAATTTATACCACCCACCCTGAGAAGGGCTATGATATGATTACCCAAAGCGCTGATTTTGGTGCGGCCATCCAAACCGTTGCATTGGAACACCACGAACGAATCGATGGTACTGGCTATCCGTCTGGTTTGAACCGATTGGCATCCTACAGTCAGCTCATTGGTCTCATCGATAGCTATGAATCTCTCACTTACAGAAGTAAGATTTTCAGAAAAGCGAAAAAACCATTTGATGCCTTAACTCTTATCAAAGAGGAAGCATTGAACGGTAAATTCTCTAAACAATTGTTTAAAAAGTTTACATCCTGTCTTGTGAAGTAAGCAAAGTAGGCCGGTTTCATCTTTTGCATCGATTGCCCAGACTGTGTGCGAAAATATTTCGTGGTACTATATGGATAAGGATACGGTGCTGTATTAAAAGTCATTGAGATCGATTAAATGTTTATGATTCCCTTTTGGGAGAATCATTGGTAGCCTAAGCCCTTGTATAAGTATTTTTAAAAGGTAGTGACGGTTCATCAAGTCACTTTCTTATGATCTGGACTACTTTAAGACCGAAGTAGTAACTGGGCATCAATTAAGAGCGAGGTTATGTTTCATCAACTTATTGGGTTTCTTTGCTTAGATGAAAGTGATTTTCTATCGTTTTTGAAATATGACGAAATTACATCGAATCGGTTGCCTGTGAAAAATTCATTGCCATGGAGAAGAAGACATGCCCCATATGTTTACCAATCGTCCTCGGTTGCACGATTTGACGAGAGGCAGAGCCGACTTAGAGGCCCAATTTCGTTGGGAAACCATCAATGCGGTCTTCTATAAAATCGGCGGAATCATTTTCATCATAGGCAGCATTCTTTTTTTTCCCCAGTTTGAAGCCTACGCAGACATCGGGGCCTGGACCTTCTTTATAGGCTCACTGTTTTATCTTGTCGTTACCGTTCATGATTTCCTTGAAGTTTGCCTTCATTGGCGAACGGGAAATCATCACGATCGAAATCAAAGGCTTGAATATACGGCGGCCGCAAGTTACGTTTTGGGCACGATTCTGTTTACGGTGGGCAGCATTTTCTTTCTTTCCGATGTGGGGTGGTTTCATGTCGGCGCTTGGACGTTTGTGGTCGGCAGCCTTTTATTCGTGGTCGGTGCCTGCATCAACGTCCTTCAGATCGTTCAGGCCGAGTCTATCATAACACTTCAACTCATGAACCTGACGGCTGTATCATTTGTTGTCGGTTCCGTATTCTTTACAGTGGCTTCGGTGCCTTACCTTTGGGACCTGAAGGCCTCGCCTGAACGCACGACATTGTACGCTTTCCTAACATGGCAATATTTGACCGGCAGCCTGTTGTTTTTTATTGGCGGTGTGTTTAATTACTGGCGTGCTTATGTGGTGATGCGAAAGGCGATCAAGGGACAAAATAACCCAAACTCCAGAAAAGGGGACCAATCATATGGCCATGAGATTCCTTAAATTTCGGGGGCATAATACCACTTTTGTTAAACTGGGCCTAAGATAGCATCAACCGGTATTTTATTATATTCCTCCCTGTAACACCTTTACATGCTGATCCCATGGACTTTCACGGTGTAGATAATAGCGGGATTAATGATATTCAATTCATGACGGAAAATTATCCCCCGTATCAATTTGAAGTTGATGGTAAGCTAAAAGGAATCTGAGTGGATGTTCTGCTGGAAGTGTTAAAGCGGATGGATGCCGGACAATCCCGTGAGAACATCAAACTGATACCCTGGGCCAGGGGCTACCGGACAACTGAAAAAAATTCCAACTCCTGTCTTTTTAATATGATCCGTACAAAAGAACGGGAAAGTCTTTTCAAATAGGCCGGACCGCTAACCCCCGGGATTCATGTATTGATTGCGTTGGAAAACAGAATATCCATATTGAATCTTTTCAGGATTTAAGGCCATATATCAGAAGATTCTTGATTTCTATCTCTCCGGAAATCTAACCAAAAAGTGTGAGAACTACAGATGTTACTGAGAGTAGTGACACAAACTATACGAATGTGTATGATTTTGTAGACAAAATGAACAACGGCACATCACAAAGTGAGATTCTTGACGGGTTTCTCAATTCTTCAGAGTTTAGCAACTTATGCACGGATTATGGAATTTTGCCTGTTAGATAATATAATTCAACTCCATATCGTGAACATAGGTTTATAGGCGCCAGTCGGTAAAAAGGATTTGTCGGCGTGCCTTTAATTATCCTATGCAAGGGTATAAAGAAAGGCGGTTGAGGAACCGTTGTTCTTTTTATGAAAACACATGGAATTGCCCCGTGAAAAACCTTATATTTCTTGACTTTTTTGTGCATTTTCATTAGAAGTAAAAGTTTAACATTGAATATAAATTTATCCGCATATCGGAGGAATAATGGATTATAAAAAAACACTGAACCTGCCTTCAACTCAATTTGCCATGAAGGCGAACCTTCCCCAGCGCGAGCCTGCAATGCTCAAGGAATGGGAACAAAATAAAATATATGAAAAATTGAGGGAACAATCCAAAGACAAGCCCTCCTTTATTCTCCATGACGGTCCTCCCTATGCCAACGGTCATTTGCACATGGGCCATGCCCTTAATAAAGTGTTAAAGGATATTATTATCCGGTCCCGCCAGATGGCAGGATTCAACGCGCCTTATGTGCCAGGGTGGGATTGCCACGGTCTTCCCATTGAACACAATGTGGACAAGAAACTGGGCAAAAAGAAAAAAGAGATGACAGCCGTTCAGGTTCGCCGGGAATGTCGTTCCTATGCAAACAAATTTGTGGGGATCCAGCGGGAGGAGTTCAAGCGGTTTGGGGTGGCTGGAGAGTGGGATACCCCCTATCTGACCATGAACTACCCCTACGAGGCAAGGATTGCCAAAGAGTGCGGGGAATTTGCTCTGTCCGGGGATATGTTTCTGGGTAAAAAACCCATTTACTGGTGCTGTAACTGTCAGACCGCTTTGGCCGAAGCCGAGATCGAATACCACGATCATACCTCTCCTTCTATTTATGTGAAATTCCCGCTAAAGGATGATATTACAAGCCTGATCCCGGGAGTGGGGGATGAAAAAATTTCCATGGTCATCTGGACCACTACCCCCTGGACTATTCCCGCCAATTTAGGGATTTGCCTTCATCCTGATTTTATTTATGCGGCTGTTAAAATTGACGACCAGGGTGTGATAATTCTGGCAAAAGAGATGGTAGAACAGGTGATGCAAACCTTTGGGTTTGAAAATTATACCATCCTTGCCGATATTGCCGCGAAAGACCTTGAAAACAAACGCTGTACCCATCCCATTTATGACAGAGATTCTTTGATCATTTTAGGGGATCATGTCACCCTGGAAGCGGGTACCGGGTGTGTTCACACAGCTCCCGGACACGGTGCGGACGATCATATCGTGGGTAAGCGATACGGATTGGAGTGCTATTCTCCCGTTGAGGACAACGGGGTGTTTTCTCAAGATGTTGAGTTGTTTGGGGGGCAATTTATCTTCAAGGCCAACCAGGCAATCAATGAAACCCTTGAAGAACGCAATGCTTTACTAAAGAATGAGAACCTGTCCCATTCCTATCCCCATTGCTGGCGGTGTAAAAAACCGGTGATCTTCCGGGCCACCCCCCAATGGTTTATTTCCATGGATAAAATGGGCCTTCGGAAAAAAACCCTTGAAGAGATCAATAATGTTCACTGGATACCCTCCTGGGGCAGGGAAAGAATTTATTCCATGATTGAAAATCGCCCGGACTGGTGTTTGTCCCGTCAAAGATCCTGGGGGGTTCCCATCCCGGTGTTCCATTGCAAAGCCTGTAAGAAAGTTCATGTAACCCGGGAGTCCGTGGATAAGATCCATGCCCTTTTTACACAACATTCTTCGGATATCTGGTTTGAAAAGGATGCCCAATTTCTCATGCCTGATGGGGCAACTTGTGAGGAATGCGGATCCAAAGACTTTACAAAAGATCATAATATTTTAGATGTATGGTTTGATTCCGGTGTGAGCCATGCGGCGGTTCTTGAGGAAAGAGAAGGGCTTTCACGTCCCGCCGACATGTACCTTGAAGGCTCTGACCAGCACAGGGGATGGTTCCATTCTTCTTTGCTCACCGGCGTTGGAAGGACAGGACATGCACCCTATAAAGCCGTGCTTACCCATGGATTTGTGGTGGATGAAAACGGGCGGAAAATGTCCAAGTCCGTGGGCAATGTGGTGGCGCCGGAAACGGTAATCAATCAATATGGGGCTGATGTATTGCGTCTATGGGTTGCCTCTGCCGATTACCGGGGGGATGTAAGTATCTCCAATAATATTATCAAACAATTGTCTGATGCGTATCGAAGAATTCGAAATACCTGTCGCTTTATGCTGGGTAATTTTTCTGATTTTGATATAGCCTCGGATCTGCGGCCCATCAGCACCATGTCTGAACTGGATCGGTTTATTCTTGACCGTCTCCATGGGGTGGTGGAAAAATCTTTGGTCGCCTATGAAAACTATGAATTTCATACCATTTACCACACCCTGCATAATTTTTGTGTGAAGGATCTGTCCAATTTTTACCTGGATATCATAAAGGACCGACTGTATACCTCACCTTCTTTTGATCCGATAAGGCGGGATGCCCAGAGTGTCATGGCAATGATTTTGGATGCCCTTGTGAAATTGATGGCCCCCATCCTGCCTTTTACAGCAGATGAAATTTACAAACACATGCCCCAAAGCGACACGAAAAAAGAGAGCATCCACCTGGAGAATATGGTGGCCTTGAATGGTGAGTGGAAGGATGAGGCTCTGGCCCTTAAATGGGAAAATATCAGAACCCTGAGGGCCGAGGTGACCAAGGCCCTGGAAGAAGCAAGGATTGCCAAACTCATTGGCCATCCCCTGGATGCGGCACTTGAAATTGTCTTGCCTGATTCCGAACTCAAAGAACAGGTGAAAAACCTTACGGAAACCTTAAGTGATATCTTCATTGTTTCCGCTGCTGTTTTGAAGGAAAATGTGGAAGGAGATGTATACCAAGGCAAAGAGATTGAGGGCCTATTTATTAGAGTGACCAAGGCTGTCGGGGAAAAATGTGAGCGTTGCTGGCGGTTTGATACGCAGATTGGAGAAGATACGGATCATCCCGGTGCCTGCCCGAGATGTGCCACTGCCTTGAACATTATCCTGCAAGGAAAATAATTGTTGGGAACAAACGAGTTTGGAACAAAAGAATTGATACGATTGATCCTGGTCAGCGGGGGGATTGTCCTTGCTGACCAGGTGACCAAATATTTAATCACGCTTAATTTGGCACTCCACGAGCATATTGTCGTAATTGAGAATTTTTTTAATATCAATCATGTGCTGAATCCCGGGGGGGCCTTTGGGTTTTTTGCCGATGGATCTCCTTTGGTTAGAAAATTTATTTTTCTCTTCCTTTCCTCCCTGGTGGCATTGTTTGTTCTCTGGCTATACAAAAAAACGGCCAGGGATCTTGTGGGTCTTTCCCTTGGCCTCGCCCTGATTTTTGGTGGGGCCATGGGCAATCTCATTGACCGGTTTCGATTCGGCAAGGTGGTGGATTTTTTGGATTTTTATATAGGTACTGCCCATTGGCCAGCCTTTAATGTTGCCGACTCTGCCATCAGTATCGGCATGGCCATCCTGATTTACCACGTGGTATTTAATAAAATACCGGATTTTTAAAACTGTTACTAATGAATTAATTCAAGGTTTATATGTATCCCATACTTTTGGATATCGGCATTATAAAATTGTATACCTATGGTCTTTTTCTGGCCCTGGGATTTATGGCAGCCGTCTGGTTTTCCAAACGTAATGCAGCCTTTTACAACACTTCTGAACAGGTGATTTCTGATCTGTTCTTTGCCATCCTTTTGTCCGCCATTGTCGGGGCTAGATTCTTATATGTAATGATCAATTTTGACGCCTATCGTCATAACCTTTTGGAAATATTTAAAATATGGAACGGGGGGTTGGTTTTTTTCGGGGGGTTTATCGCGGCAGTTTGTGCCTGTCTCATTTTGTTGCGCATTAAAAAACTGCCCATTGCAAAGACCGCTGATATTATTGCACCGGGTGTTGCCCTGGGACATTCCATCGGTCGCCTTGGCTGTTTGTTTGCCGGATGCTGCTATGGACGAACTTGTGACCTGCCCTTTGCCATACAATTTACCAATCCTGATGGGCTTGCCCCTTTGAATGTTTATTTACACCCCACACAGCTCTATATGGTTTTTTCAAACTTTTTTCTTTTTCTTATTTTGATGTGGTTACAAAAGAGAAAGAAATTTCATGGCATGGTCTTTTTATCCTATATCATGCTGTATTCAGCTTTTCGATCCGGGATTGAGTTTTTCCGGGGAGATTTTCGGGGAGATTTTTTCTTCGAATTTTTGTCATTATCCCAGGGAATCGGCCTGGTGGTTTCCGTGTTTGCCCTGGGTTTGCTCATAAAATTGTATCGATCCGCAAATGCCAACCATTAAATACAATCGCCTGGGTGAATATCTGGGATCTCTGACCCCAGGGACACAACCTTGTTTTTATTTAATTTGTGGTGAGACCTTTCTGGTCAGAGAGGCATTTAATACCCTGACGGACTTCCTGCTTTCCGGGGAAAGCCGTGAGTTTGGTCTTGATATTGTTGAGGGCAGTACCACCTCCATGGGGGACATCATTGAACAGACCACCACCTTTTCTTTCCTAGTGCCAAAAAAGGTGATTGCCGTTAAACATGTGCCTTTGTTTTCCCCTGGCGGAACCGCCGGTGAAATTTCCTATTCCCAAACAGATATGGACCTTTTGGCAGGGTTGATCGAAAAGGGGATTCCGGAGAACCATGTTCTTGTGATGACCAGTTCCACTCTGGATCGACGAAAAAAGGTGTTTAAAACCATTGAGACCCATGGAACCATCATTGACTGTGTTGTCTCCCAGGGTGTCAGAAAAGCCGACATGGACGAGCAACGGGTCGTCCTCCAGGAGATTGGCCGCAACCTGCTGGCAACCTCTTCCAAACGGATGGATAACAAAGCATTTAATACCCTGGTGGAACAGACCGGTTTTAATCCGGAACGCTTTGCCCGGAACATTGAAAAATTGGTGGCCTATACCGGAACCAATCCTGTGATTGGACTTTCTGATATCAAAGCTGTTGTCATTCGGGATAAAAAAGATCCCATCTTCAGCCTGACCAATGCCATTCAGGAAAAGGATGCTGCCAAGGCGCTGGGTGTTCTATCTTCTTTGCTCGCCGACGGGTTCCACCCCCTTCAGATTTTAAAATCTCTTGAAAATCAGGTTCGCAAATTATTGATGATAAAAAGTTTTATCGTTTCATCATTAAAAATTGAAGATCCCCATTATTTTAAGCGAATGAATTATAATGGATTTACCCAGGGCGTGATGTCCACGATTTTGAGCTATGATGAGAAAGTCAAAAAGTCCATTGAGGAACGGGATTCTTTCCTCGCCCTTCCAAAGAGTTCCGGGGATAAAAAGAAGGTAAAAGAGAAAAAAATGCCCATACCCGCAGATCTTTTGCTCGCCCCGAATCCCAAAAGTCCCTATCCTGTGTTCTTGATTTTTCAACATTCTGAAAATTTTTCCCTGGGCGAGTTAAAGAATGCTATGATTGCGCTCGGTGACCTGGATTATCAATTAAAATCAGCACCCATTGAAGCCTTCATTGGCATTGAAAATTTTATTATCACCATCTGTAGGAAAGGAGGGTAAGTCATGCAACGGAAAACCAAAATAGTCGCCACCATCTCTAGCTTGAATTGTTCAACGGAATTTATCGGGGGGCTTTACCGGGCCGGTATGAATGTGGTTCGACTCAATACCGCCCACATGAGCCATGAAGACGCTCTTGAGGTTATTGTTAATACCCGTAAGGTATCCGATAAAATTGGCATCCTTTTAGACACCAAAGGGCCTGAAATCAGAACCTGCGATGCCGAAAATCCTTTGAGTGTCAAACATGGCGATTATATTCGTGTCAAAGGCGCACCAGGTGAAAAATCCCACGATGATGTGATTTGTGTCTCCTACGAACATTTTGTCAAAGATGTTCCCATGGGCAGTTCCATCCTGATCGATGATGGGTATATTGCACTGGCGGTTATGGACAAGGATGACCAATATCTGATTTGTCACGTGGAAAATGACGGGGTGATTCAGGCCAGAAAAAGTATCAATATCCCCTCGGTCCATGTACGTTTGCCAGCCTTAAGCGAAAAAGACAAGGGGTTTATTCGATTTGCCGCAGACAATGATCTTGATTTTATCGCCCATTCTTTTGTCAGAAATAAACAAGATGTCATTGCCGTACAAAATATTCTGGATGAAAAAAAATCACCCATCAAAATCATTGCCAAAATTGAGAATGCCCAGGGGGTTGAAAACCTTCATGAAATTTTAGACCATGCCTATGGGATCATGATTGCACGGGGGGATCTTGCCGTGGAAATTCCCACTGAACAGATTCCATTGATTCAAAAACAGATCGTCAAAACCTGTATTGAAAAAAGACGGCCGGTGATTGTGGCTACCCAAATGCTCCATTCCATGATTGAATCCCCGAGACCCACCCGGGCTGAAGTCTCGGATGTGGCCAATGCCTGCCTGGATCATTCCGATGCCCTGATGCTGTCCGGGGAGACCGCCAATGGGAAGTACCCTGAGGTTGCCGTGAGAACCATGGCCAAGATTGCCGAAGAGGTGGAGACCAAGCGGAGCAGTTTTGTGGATGTTCCCTATTCTTTGGAGAACAAGGTCACGGCTTACCTTGCAAAATCGGCGGTCAAAGCGGCCCTGCGTCTGAATACCACAGGAATTGTAGCGGATTCTCTTACCGGGGCATCAATCCTGGCATTGGCTGCCTATCGGGGGGACAACCCCATCTATGCCCAGGTATATGACCAACGGGTGATGCGAAGGCTTTCCCTTTCCTTCGGGGTTGTGGCCGATTACATCCCCATGGATATCACCACTACAATGCCCCTTAAAAATGCCATTTGCCGGCTCATTGATGAAAAGCACTTTAAGGATGACGCCCTGATTATTGTATTGGCCGGCAGTTTTGGGGCCAAACATGGGGCATCCTATATTGAAATCAGCACCGCCGGTACCCTGAAGGAAAAATGTTGAGAAACCAGGTTAACAGTATAATTGGTTAACGGCATGATGGGTTGACCGCAGCGGGTGCTTAAAAAAAAATCCGGGAAAAAATCAGGTATGAAAAAGGTCCTGGGCATTATAGGAACTGCGGACAAAGGGACCGGCCGCCACCCGCTGAAACCCAATTTTCCGGGCTGTTAACTCCAATTGTTTGAATTCTTCCGGTGAATAATATTTTTTGACGGTAAGATGCTGGCGGGTGGGTTGAAGATACTGGCCGATTGTTAAAATATCACACCCATGCTCAAAAATATCCTCAATGGTCTGGGCCAGTTCTTCTTTTGATTCTCCAAGCCCCACCATGATACCGGATTTTACCGGCATTAGGGGATCCATCGTCTTTACACTTTTTAAAAGATCCAGGGACCGTTGGTATATGGCTTCGGGTCGAACTGTTTCGTATAGGGACGCCACGGTTTCAACATTGTGGTTCACCACATCCGGTTTTGCATATACAACTGTCTCCAATGCCTTGATATCACCTTGAAAATCAGGTATCAATACTTCCACTTTTATCTGGCCTGATTGCTTTGGGTCTGATTGTTTTGGGCCTGATCTTTTTGAGATAGTATGGCTGGCCTTTAGTGCCTTAATGACGGCGGCAAAATGGCTGGCCCCCCCATCGGGCAGATCATCCCGGGTCACCGAGGTCACCACCACGTATGTGAGCCCAAGTTCGCGAGCAGTTTTTGCCACCCTCAGGGGTTCGTCAGGATCAACGGGCTTTGGAGGATTGGCGGTGACATTACAAAACCTGCAATGCCGTGTGCATTCACACCCCAGGATCATGAAGGTAGAGGTGTTCTTGGAAAAACACTCGAACATATTGGGGCAGTTGGCTTCCTGGCAGACTGTGGTTAGTTTGGCACTGGAAAGAAGCCTTTTTACCCGCTGGTAATCACTGCCCTGGGGCAGGGGTTTTTTCAACCAGGCAGGTTTGCCTTTTGATGGTGCAGTTTTACACATACTTAACTTCCTTTGATGGTGATATCAAATATCTTGGAAAAATGAAGACAAAATAATTGGCGGACCCTATCCAT
>CAXHYW010000041.1:0-12782 GCA_964021475.1 uncultured Desulfobacteraceae bacterium
TGGCAACACGGTATAATAGTATCATGAATGTCATTGCTAAGGATCGTCATGTACTTAATGATGATTTGTGTTTTTTTTTTCAAGCAGAAGACGGCATACGCACTTCTCCGGAGTGACTGGAGTTCAGACGTGTGCTCTTCCGATCTTGTAAAGATATCTTCAAATTTGAGCGGCACCATCGTTTCCAGCTCGTCTTGTGTTTTCTTTCCGGTTTTCTCCACGGGTTCCCTGTTCATTTCAAGCAGATCCGGGGAGAACCCTTTGATTTTCAAAAGTTCTGGTATCTGATTGATGGGGCCGTTGTTCGCTATATAGGGCGGTTCCAGTTGGCCATAATAATCTGATTCCGCACCGGAAAGTCCGGTGATGGCATCGTCATCTTGGGAGTCCAGCCAGTCTTTGAGCCCATTGATGATGACAGCCGGGTCCCGCTGGTCTTCTGATTTGTCGGTTGATATTTTCAGGGATAAAAAATTTTCCCAAAGCCTTTGTTGCTCCTGGTTTAGTTCATGACCGGGATAGGCCTTTAACAGGGCGTTTACTTGAAGTTTGCCCAGCTCGTCGGTGATTTTCAGGGAAAGATTGCCCTGGGTAAACCCCAGCTGGGAGACCGTTTCAGAAATTTTTTCCGGATTGGCCCAGTCCTCTTGAATTGAATCGATTTCGGTTTTTGATGCATCGTTCACCAGTATTGCCATGGCAAGGTGAATGCCTGAAATTGCCATCTGCCTTGCCATAAATTCATCGGTTTCCTTCCTTGTTTTAATTACCGACTTTCCGGTGATTCTGGCCAACTGCAAAGCGGTGGTCAGAAGGACGGATATAACGGCAAGGGTCACCAGAAGGGCAATGCCGCTGTTGTTGTTAAAAATTTTTTTATGGGTGGAAAACCACATTATTCAAGGGCCTTTCTGTTTGCTGGCAGTGTTATTGCCGTTATGATGGATCTGCTGTTTTCTTCCAGCTTGATTTTTATTTGCACCCTGGCCGGGAAAATAAAGTCAAACTCCTTTGATTCAGAGTCCCAGGAATCATGTTCATCTCCATTGGTATCTGTATAGCTTAGCTTGAATCCGGTAATATCCTTGAAAAGGACCGGGTCGGAACAGGGGTCGGGTTCTCCTGGGTAGGGGGCAAGTCTTTCGGAGCGAAGCAGGTCAAACCGGTCTTCATGGCGGTTCACATAGTATACAATCTTTGCCACCCCGTTTCCCGGGGCTGCCACCGGTCCAGTATGGTTCAGGCTGGTAAAGGAAAGTTGTGAAAAATCTTTGCCGCCGGTATCCGATGGGGTTCCTGTAAACGCAAATGGATCCGGCGGTGAATTAAACCCAGGTTTGATGTATCGTGGGGGTTGCAGAACAAAAATTTGTTCCAGGTCTGAAAGCATGGTTTTCAGTCCTGGAACGAAACGGTCATTTTGGGTAACTTCCTTTTTAACAAGGCTTCCGGAAGATAAAAAAGCATTGAATGCGGAAAAAAGAGTGATCATGGTCACCGAAAAAATAACGGTGGCCACAAGAATTTCAATCAAGGTGAAGCCTTGAAGATCTGTTTTAATTGTCTTCATCCTCAACCTGATATCTCCATGAGGTTATTTTATAGGACCGGCCCTTGTTCGAATAGGTTATTTCAAGGTCTATTCGTTTGAAATTTTCAAATTGTTTTTCTGAAATAATGGCCGGTTCTTCAAAATCCGCATTTTTTATGACCGCGGACCATTCATAGCCTTGATAATCATCTCCAAAGGCCCCGGTAAGACGGGGTGGCGTGTCTAATTCCTGTTCAAGGGCAGTCAATTGCTGCCTGGCCAGAAAGGGTGCCAGGCTATTGAATTTCCCATGTTCGGCCAGTTTAATGGTGCCGGACTGAAGTCTGAAAAGGGTGACCATGACCAGGGCAAGCACCGCAATGCTGACCATGATTTCAAGCAGTGTAAACCCCTTTTCGTTCCGCTGTGGGATATGGGGCAGGATATAAGGTTTAAATGCAGTCATTGAACGAGATGTGTCCTGGAATGGAATCCACAGCCATTAAAAATGGTTCAATTTTCAGTGAGACCAGGTCCTGGCCATCGTCCATATGAAGGATGGCCATGTCTGAATATCCTTTTTTGCTGAATCCGATGACAACGGTTTGGTTATCATTATGGCGGGGAAACTCAATGCGGGTGATCCTAAGATCATGAAGCAACTCTATTTCGTTGTCCCGGGCTGTCTGTGTTTCATTCTCATCCATGGAGGAATCGGTTATCCAGAGTGTATTCGATTCCAGGGAAAAATGGAGAAAAAAATCCATGTCTTCCTGGACCGATTTGCTTTTCAGGGACTGAATCAACCGGATCAGCTTTCCGATTTCCTGATTTTTATTTTGGAAAATACCGGCTGCTTTGAACATGGGCATGGAGAAAAAAAGCATGGTTGAGATAATCATGATGACAACCATAAGTTCAATCAGGGTGAACCCGGATATGTTTTGGGGGCTATTCAATCTCCCAGCTTTTGATATCTTTATTTTTTTTCTCACCCCCGGGAGCCCCGTCGGCCCCATAGGATAAAATATCATAATCTCCGTTTACGCCCGGGCATAAATAGAGATATTCCCGTTGCCAGGGATCCTTGGGGATTCTTTTTTTGTCGAGATAGCCGTCTTCACTCCAGTTGACTGCGGTGGGTTCCGTGGTGGGTTTTTCAATCAGTGCCGCAAGTCCTTGTTCTGTTGACGGATAGGTGCCATTGTCCAGTTTGTACATTTTCAGGCTGGTTTCAATGGCAACAATATCTATTTTTGCCTTTACCGCCTTTGCCTCGTCGGTTCTCCCCATGTAGCGGGGGACAATCATGCTGGCTAGTATACCCAGGATGATGACCACCACCATCAGCTCTATGAACGAAAACCCTTTATCATTATGAATCATTGTTCTCCTACCCCTAGGGTATTTTTGTGTCATCAGTAAATGAACATCTTCGTAATATTTAGCAATAACACCGTGGAAAGTAAAGGCGATGACACATCTTTTGCTTGCCAATTTCCATCAACCCTAACTTGATACACCAGGGACAGGAGAGAAAAGCAATAGGGGGAAAACCATAATATTTCATGAAAATTTGACCCTTTGTTATTCCTGCTACATCTGCTTGAACAAATGTTCATAGGACCGGCTGACGGCAATGAGCTGATCTACTCCATCAAATCCCACCATCATTTGATTGGTAAACGATCGCTTGCTGACCTTAATTTTATCGATATTGACAATTGAACTGCGATGCACCCGCCAGAACCGGCTTGGATCAAGAGTATTTTCAAGCTCCTTAACAGGGGTTTTTATTAAAAATTCATGGGTTGCAGTCCGGACAATGGTGTACTTGTCTTCCGCTTTGAAATAAAAAATTTGAGAGACCGGAACAAAACGAAGATCAGTGCCTGTCTTTACCTTTACCAGCCTTAAATAATCCGGTGCCTGCCTGTTTTCCAGAACCTGGATGACCCGTTGCATCTTTTCATCCACATCAAGGACCTTCTCTTTTGTATTCAACTTCTCTTTTGTTTCCAACTGCTTTTTTAATCGCAAAATGGTGGTCTGCAAACGATCTTTTGTCACCGGCTTTAAAATATAATCCATAGCCTCACTTTCAAACGCCTGGACAGCATACTGATCATAGGCTGTGATAAAAACAACTTCGCAGAAACCAGATACTTGCTTAGCCACTTCAATACCGCTCATGCCCGGCATTTGAATATCTAGAAATGCGATATCCGGTTTTGTGCTGTGGATCAAAGACAGGGCTGTAACTCCGTTTTCTACCTGGCCCAAAACGATTAATTGCGGCCATAATTTTTCAAGCAGTTTTATGATACCGATTCTTAAATTTTCTTCATCATCTGCGACAATGGCGGTCACTTGTTTCATAGCGGTACCTTGATTGTGGCTGTTACCCCTGAAGGATGATTTTGAGTCAATACCAGGCTGGCTGTTGTCCCATAAATACTTTCAAGCCGTTGGCTGACATTGTTAATACCAATACCGGCCTGGCTGGCATTATCATCCAGCCCCCTGCCGGTATCACAAATCTCAATATTCAGCATATCGTTTTCAATCCTGCAGTCAATGCTTATTTTCCCGCCGTCAATTTTTGGCTCCAACCCGTACTTGATGGCATTTTCAACCAGAGGCTGAACAATTAAGGGTGGAAATAAAAAATGAGGGTGGCCGGTCGAGTCATTGATCTCATAGGAGAGTCTTTTTCCCATCCGGATTTTAAAAATATCCAGATATCGGCGAACCAGATCCAGCTCCTGGGACAATGTCACCATCTCCTGCCGGGTTCGCAAAAGCGAAATCCGCAAATATTCATTCACATCAATGAGCATTTGCCTGGCTTTATCCACATCAATATCAAAAAGCGAGATCACATTGGACAGGGTGTTAAATAAAAAATGGGGTTCGATCTGGGCCTGTAACAATCGTAATGTTGTCATGGCTGCTTCTTTTTCCATGGACAGACGTTTTATTTTTTCATTTTGTATTCTTTTTTCCGACTCGACCAGTTTTTCCCTGGCCGTAAAAAAATATATAATGGGAACACCGAACACCACACCAAACACCGCGATATATGAAAACACATGCTCATAATAATAACTTACAGATAATCCGTCAAAAGAAGATATAAATCCCCAGCTTAGCAATCCGCCGATCACCACACCAACGATTAAACCCGCTGCGATACATACCACCATCCATTTTTTAAGTATTTCTTCACTGATAAATATACCCAGATCAACAAATAAACAGATGGACAGGCCTGTGAATTGTGAAATGATAAATATCTCCCAAAATCGAGGCTCCCTAATAACCATAAAAGTTAATACCAAAGCGATGGCTGTGTTAAAAACCGCTGTAATTACCAGAGAGAATATTGCATTTTTTGAGTGTTTCATAAACCAAGCTCTTTAATAATGTTAATCTTTACCCCTAATGTTGCATTAAAATTTTTAGGTCTGACCTTCAGGTTATTCAACGTCAAGGGTATACTCCAAGGTACTAAAAGCCTTTGGGTTGTGCAACTCCATTCATCCTCCAAATTTGACCATTCATCACTTAAATTTTCCATTCGTCTCCATTTGATTGTCATTGTCATTCAAAACCCTATGATTCCAAGCAAGATTGAACGGGTAATACCGCCCGACATACCTAAGGAGACAAACCAATGAAACCGCTTTTAATCCTTTTTTCCATTCTTCTGATGACAATTGGACAAACCGCACTGGCCGGTCAGATCACACCGGCAACTACCACCCTCGAAATCCGCATCACAGGATTTGACAACACCGATGGCGTGGCCAAAGTGGCCCTTATCAATTCCAAAGACAATTATGAGTCAGAGGGAAACCCCTACAAGGGCTTTAATTACAAAATAGTAAACAAAGAGGTGATCCAGATAATCACACTTCCTTATGGGGAGTATGCGATTAAAGTTTTTCATGATGAAAACGGCAATGATGAACTGGATACCCGGATATTTGGTATTCCCAAAGAAAAGTATGGATTTTCCAATAATGCTAAGGGGAGCTTTGGCCCTCCGGATTATGAAGATGCGCGCTTTCAATTGGCATCCCCAAAACATAAAATATCCATCCAAATTCAATAACCCATCTAAAATGAACTTTAGTATAGATTAAGGAGGATCATCCCATGACATTTTCACAAACATTGTCCAGACGCAAATTTTTAAAAACCCTGGCTTTGGCATCCAGTGCCGCCGCAATCGACTGGACAGGCCTGGACGCTCTGGCAGCCCAGATTCCAAATAAAAAAGAATTTCCCATTGTTGTCATCGGCTCAGGACTTGGCGGCCTTGTCAGTGCGGCATATCTTGCGAAATTCGGGTTTGATGTCACCGTTCTTGAACAACACAGCATTCCCGGCGGATATGCCACCTCTTTTGATCGGGGCGATTTTAGTTTTGATGTTTCTTTGGAAGCAACTGTGGCCGAACATGCCATGCCCCAGATGATTCTTTCCGATCTCGGGCTCTGGGACAAGCTCAAAGTGGCATATACACCGGAACTGAGGCGAATTATCACCCCAACCTTTGATGTTACCCTGCCAGCCAAAAATCCTGAAGGCGTTAAAAAAGAATTATCAAAAACCTTTCCCCATGAAAAACAAGGTATCCACGCTTTTTATTCCCAAATGGAACAGGTCATTGCAGAACTCTGGGGCGATAAACACGTTAAAACATCCATGATGGCAACACTTGAACCGCTCTCTTTGGCGCAATGGATGAATCTCCATGTGAAAGATGTAGATGTGAAAACCTGCATGTCCGTTTTCTCAGGTTATTACGGACTGCCCCCGGAAAAAATCAATGCCCTTTTTTATGCCATTGCCACGGGTGAATATCTTGTCCATGGCGGACAATATTATAAAACCCGGTCCCAGGATTTAAGCGATACCTTAGCCTCTGGCATTCAACACAAGAATGGAAAAATCCATTACAACACTCAGGTAGAACACATCCTGTTTGATAAAACCCGGTCCATCACCGGCGTAAAAGACACCAGGGGCAAGACCTATCCTGCAAAAACAGTGATCGCCAATTGTCCTGTTCCGGTCCTGATAAATCAAATGATACCCAAAAAATTTATCCCCAAATCCTTTTTGGATCAGACAAAAAAAAGACAGACCTCTTTGTCCAGTTTTGTGGTCTGGCTGGGACTTAACAGCACAATTGATCATATCAAGAATTATGGAATTGACCTTTCAGGACCCGGCGGCACCCAAAACAATGAATTGTTCTCCCAAAAGGACCTGGCAGACTCAGGCATCAGCATCACCCTTTACGACAATTTATTTGACGGATATTCAGCACCGGGTAAATCCACCGTATCCATCATGTGTCTTTCAGATTACGACCCCTGGAAAAAATTT
Organism: uncultured Desulfobacteraceae bacterium; assembly: GCA_964021475.1. Classification (GTDB taxonomy): domain Bacteria; phylum Desulfobacterota; class Desulfobacteria; order Desulfobacterales; family Desulfobacteraceae; genus NBML01. Next base: position 6,932 of record CAXHYW010000041.1, read on the forward strand.
GAATCCGATTATTTCAATAACCAAAAAAATGCATACAACAAAGAAAAGGAACGGATTGCCCAAGCCTTTGTGAAACGAGTTGAAAAAAAGCTTATTCCAGGTCTTGCAAATAAAATTGAAGTCATGGAAATCGGCACCCCGTTAACCAATGTTTTTTACACCGGCAATACCAATGGCGCCATATACGGATACGACCGCAACCAACCCCACCTGAAGTCGAAAACCCCCATCAAAGGATTGTATCTTTCCAGTGCCTGGTCCCATGGCGGCGGCTACACCCCGGTCATGATGGGAGGCAGAGAAACCGCCAAACTGGTGCTGAAAGATTTTAAATCTTCAAAGATATAATATCATTATGGATAAATAGAATATATATCTTTCAGACACCATCTTTCATGAAATATCCAGGCGGGATGCATATATACATATAGTCCCATGTCCGTTCCAGTTCTTCAAAATGGTTTTCAACGCATTTGTAATTCGCTTGCTTTAGGGTTGCGCTGTTGGTAAACATCAAGATTATATATCGCTGACTGGGCCATGATAAAATCCAAGGCTTAGGATGAAATAGTGGAAAATAAAAAGGTATTGTTTGATCTCACTTCCAAGTTGGGTTATTATTTGCCATCAATTCGCCAATATTAAAGATGGAGGAGGCTGTGCAAGGATTCAAATCGATTGTTTTGTCCGTTCTTCCCTTGGTGCTGTCCCTGGTTCTGATTTTTTTTTCCTGTACGGATCCACCCCCGTCCTTTGAATGCACCGATAGCATTGAGTGTGTGACCATCGGTCCTGGGGAACCGTTGAAAATTGGTGTTCTCCAGGCGTTATCCGGCAAAGTGTCTCCTTTGGGCCAAGAACAGATCCGGGGGCTTGAGCTTGCCATTGACAGGCAAAACGGGCAGATTCTGGGTCATCCCTTTGAGTTGCAGGTGGAGGATACCGGGTGTACAAGTGAGGGTGGCGCCAATGCCGCCTTGAAGATATTGGCAGACCCCCAGATGGTGGCCATCTTTGGAACCACCTGTTCCGGAGCCGCCAGAACTGTATCCCATGCCATGTCTGATGCGGGACTTACCATGATTTCCGGCAACAACAGTGCCCCTTTTTTGACCTCAATTGGGGGAAAAAGGGCACCGGATTTCCATCCCGGGTTTTTCAGAACATCAAACAATGAGGAAAATGCCGGGAAAACTGCTGCCATATTTGCATTTCAAACCCTTGGTATTCGACGGGTTGCCACAATCAATGACGGGGACATCTATACCCGGGGATTAACCAATGGATTCAGGCAAGCCTTTGAAAAACAGGGGGGCAAGATTGTTCTGGACACTGCCATCAACAAGGGCGAAATAATGATGCAGCCGGTATTGACCGCTGTGAAAAATGCCGGGGCTCAGCTTTTGTTTTTCCCTCTTTTTCAACCCGAAGGGAATCTGATTCTCCGGGGGGCCCGGGAGATTCCGGAATATAAAGATATCGTTCTGATGAGTGATGGTGCCTTGATTGAAAATTCTTTTATTCAGGATGTGGGGGAGAAGGGAAAGGGAATGTATTTTGTGGGGCCTGCCAAACCCAAAGGCCCGGCTGTGGATCTTCTGGCCCTTGAATACCAAAAAAAATACAAAGCCCCTCCGGGTAACTATTATTATCTCAACGCCTATGATGCCGCCATTGTGTTGTTGACGGCCATTGAAAAAATAGCCATTCAGGAATCAGGAACACTTCATCTGGGCCGGGAGGCCTTGAGGCGAGCGATTTATGGGACCCGCAATTTTAAAGGGGTTACCGGAAATTTGACCTGTGATGAATTTGGAGACTGTTCCCGGCCAGCTTTTGATGTGTTGAGGCTGGATGATCCCGGCGCCGGAGTAACGGCATTGCAGGAAAATGTGATATTTTCCTATACCTCAGAAGAATAGAGACCCCATACTTTTATGGATATATGGCATAAAATTCCCCGGTATTGGCAGGAAAGAAGTATTTCCTCTAAATTTGCATTGGGCAGTCGGCTTTTTCTATTGCTTATTTTAATGGTGGCGGCCACGGGGTATTTTTCCCTGATCATTGTCGGAAAAGCTGAAAAATCAATTTTGATCAGTTCGGAAATACAGCGATTGGTGCTGGAGATGGATCGGGGCATGGAAAAATCCCATCGCTTGTACTATACTTTTTTGTTGCAATATCCGGTGGTCGGTTTTGAAAAGGCGCACCAGCAATATCTTCAACCTTCCATGCGGCAGATCGCCCAGGTGATCAAGATAAGTGAGGTGCTCAAGCATCAGATTGAACAGTCCAATGTAAGCCGCGCCCTCCAGGCCAGTCAAATTGATCTGAATTTATATCTGTCTTCGGCCAGACGGTTTGCCGAGACCTCCATTGAATCCGTGGAATTGATCACCCAAATTTTTGCACCGGAAAGGGGGGGGGAGGCCCGGTTAGTGATAGCGTTGGATGACCTTGCGATCGTGCTTGCCGGGCATGACGCCCTATTGATACTTTTTCATGAAATGAAATCCCATACCCAGGAATATCGGATTGTTCGCAAGCGATTCATGATGCAGTCCGCCTTTAATGTATCCTTCCGGCTTCATCGGCAAATGGAACTCATCTCCCTTGGGCCAGCTGAAAGAGAGAAAATCACCGGACTGCTGGGTCAGATCAGGGATATTGCCGAAAAAATCCTGGAAACCGATCTTAAAATAAAATCCGTTATCAATGATTTTTCCCTCCAACAAAAAGCGATTGGTCCCATATCCGATTCCCTGGTCAAGCTGGCAACATTCGAGGTCGCCCAGGCCAGAGCTAAAATAGCATCCACCCATAAGGCGGCACTTTTTCTCATGGCCGGGATTGCGTTGCTGGGTGTGTTTGTGGCCTTTGGTATCGGCAAGCTTTTAAATATCAGCATCACCGAAAAGCTGGTTCGATTGACAAAAAAGGCCCGGGAATTCAGACGGGGAAACCTGGAGGTTTTTGTGGATGAGGGGCCCGTTTATGAAGGACCAGTTGATGAAGGAGTACTTGATGAAAGGCCAAGGGACGAGATTGGACAACTGGCCGTTACCTTTAATATTATGAGTGCCCGGATGAATGTGCTTGTCAATGGTCTGGAATCAAAAGTGGACGTGAGAACCAAAGAATTGCAAGCCACCAATGAAAAATTAAGGGGGGAGGTTGAGGAGCGGATAAAAGCAGAAGCAGATCTGGTAGAGACCCAGGCGATACTCCAGGCAGCCCTTGACAACAGCCCGGCGGGAATTCTCATCGCCGATGCCAAAACCGGCCAGGTGCAATATATCAATGAAGTGGGGCTTTTGACCATGGATGAATCAAGGGAAACCATCCCTTCTGATTTTAATGTGTTTACCTATGTTAGAAAATTTCAGGGATATGGCCTTGACGGACACCCCATGGAACCGGGTGAGTATCCTTTAACCAATGTTTTGAGGAACGGTAAACCCATCAGTATAGAGTATCTGGTCAAGCAAACCGGTAGGCCTGATCGTTTTATGTGGGCAAACGCGGCTCCCATCATTGATGCCAGGGGGGAGGTCAAGGCGGGTATTTCTATTTTTCTGGATATCACCCAACGAAAAAAAGCGGAACAGGAACGGGAAAATCTTGAAGTACAACTTCGTCAGGCCCATAAAATGGAGGCTATCGGTACACTTGCCGGTGGAATCGCCCACGATTTTAATAATTTATTGGCAGCCATCATCGGGTATGCAGATCTGGCAAATGAGGATATTTCCCAAGGCCATCCGGCCAAAGATCAAATTGAAGAGGTTTTGAAGGCGGGGAGCCGGGCCAAAGACCTAGTAAAACAGATTCTTGCCTTCAGCAGAAAATCTGAGCTGGGACGTGTCTTAGTTCAAGTGTCTTTGATTTTAAAGGAAGTGGTTCATCTTCTTCGGGCATCCATTCCCACCACCATTGAGATTCGTCTGGATATCGATCCTGGCTGTAGACCGGTATTGGCCGACCAGACACAGATTCACCAGGTGATTTTGAATCTGTGCACCAATGCGGCCCAGACCATGGAAAAAGAGGGGGGAATCCTTGAGATAAGTTTGACCCGGGAAACTTACGGGGCAAAGCTCTTCGAATATCCGGGGTTAACCCCTGGATCCTACGTTCAATTATCGGTTAAGGATACCGGGCACGGTATTGAAAAACAAATTCTGGATAAAATTTTTGATCCCTATTTTACCACAAAAAAAATCGGGAAAGGGTCTGGGATGGGATTGGCCATGGTCCATGGGATTGTAAAAAGACATAAGGGGGTGATCCATGTTGACAGTACCCCGAACGTTGGGTCTGTGTTCCATGTTTTTTTGCCGGAAAGTGATCAGGATGTTTTGGACCAGAATAAAAAAGTGAACCCGCTTGTTGGGGGAGGTGAACATATCCTGGTGGTAGATGATGAAGAAGCCATTGCCGATATGACGCGGATGCGGCTTGAACGGCTTGGCTACAAGGTCACCAGTATAACAAGCAGTCAGGAAGCCCTGGAACTTTTTGGCCGGGATCCGGGGCAGTTTGATCTTGTTATAACGGATCAGACCATGCCCCATATGACAGGAGAAAAAATGGCCAGGCAGATGATTTCCATTCGAAAGGATATTCCCATTATCCTGAGTACCGGATACAGTTCAAGCATTGATGAAGAAAAAACCGGGCAGATGGGTATTTGCGCCCTTCTCATGAAACCTGTGGAAATCAGAGAATTGTCTGAATGCATTCGCAGGGTTCTTGATGATCTTTGAAGATACCCCATCACAGGGTCGGTCTTCCCAAAAAAAAGAATGACCCCGTCCAAGGGATGTGATATGCAAAGAATTTTTAAAATTTTAGAAAATAAAATTAGGGAGAATCTCATATGTCTTTAACAGATGACAGGAAGATCCATCAGATTGTTTCCGAGGCCCATAGCGGCCAAAGGGATCGTGAAAAAACCTATAGGGAGCGTGCCCTGAAAATGTATCCCTGGATCTGCGGCCATTGTGCCCGGGAGTTTGACGGCAAACGGTTAAAGGAGCTGACCGTACATCATAAAGATCACAATCATGACAACAATCCCCCGGACGGCAGCAATTGGGAGCTGCTCTGCATTTATTGCCATGACAACGAACACTCCCGGGATCAGGTGGCCGATGCCTATGCGGACGGGCCGGGGTCCACTGACAGGTCCACGAAAAATGATTTTTCGGACAATCCCTTTGCAGGATTGGGGGATTTATTAAAGGGGAAACTGCCTGAATAAATGATTTAACGGGCAGGCGATCACCATGGCAAAAACAAAACTACTCAAGTATGAACGCGTCAAAGAATTGTCAAATGTGACCTTTGCCAAGTTTGGAGAATCCCGGCCGCCAGGGGAATATCCCTGGTACGCACAAAATTTTGAGGGGATGGAAAAGGTTCTTGAGCTTGGCTGCGGCAAGGGAGAGCACAGCATTGGTTTTGCTGCTAAAAATTTTAATGGGCTGTATCTGGGAATTGACAGCAAGAGCCATCGCATCTGTGTGGGGGCAGAACAGGCCATTGACCAGGGACTCAAAAACGTACATTTCTTGAGGGTACGGATTGAGCGGATTGACGCATTTTTTATCAAACATTCCATAAACGAGATCTGGCTGACATTTCCAGACCCTCACCTGAAAAAGCGATCCATTAAAAACCGGCTGTCTGCCCCCACATTTTTAGATGCCTATGCTCGCTTGCTGGTTCCCGGTGGCGTGGTGCATTTGAAAACCGACAGTGAATCGCTTTATACTTACACCCGGGAATCTGTTGAACAATGGGGGGGGCGGGTTGTTGCGGCGGTTGATGATCTCCACAGGTCTGA
>CAXHYW010000042.1:0-12635 GCA_964021475.1 uncultured Desulfobacteraceae bacterium
GTGTGAAGAGCCAGCCAGGCGTCGGTTCTACCTTTACCTTTATGATTCTTTTTAAAAAACAAGAAGGGATGGAGCCGGTCAATGATTCTTTGACAGAACTTACAGGCAAAAGAATCGGGATCATTGATAAAATAAAAATTGATAAAATAAAAGATGATAAAATAAAAATTGAATCCAAACAGCACCAGGCAAGAATTCTGGTGGTGGAAGACCATCCGGTGAACCAGAAGGTGGTACAAAGTATCTTAAAAAAATTTGGATTTTATAGCCATGCCGTCAATGACGGATGCCAGGCCCTGGCAGAGCTTGAAAAAAACGCCTATGACCTGGTGCTCATGGACGTTCAAATGCCGGTAATGGACGGGTATGATTGTGTCAGAAAGATACGGGCAAAAAAATCGACCGTGTTGAATCCCCAAATCCCCATTATTGCCCTGACCGCCCATGCCATGCTCGGGGATATGGAAAAATGCCTCGGGGTGGGGATGAATGATTACACCACAAAGCCTTTGGACAGCCTTGTCCTGGCTCAAAAAATTAAGCAATTGTTGTTTGAAAGATAATGGGTTGTTGTTCACCCTCTAATTTAAATAGGAAAAAAGGGAATTTAAATGGCGAACATTCTCGCATTGGATGATATATTGGATGCAGCGAACCTGATCAAACGGATTCTTGAGAGAAAAGGGCATACAGTGACGCCTTTTACAGAAGAAGAAGATGCCATTTCCTTTGTAGAATCCAGTGAGGTGGATCTGGCTATATTAGATATCAAGTTAAAAAAGATGAGCGGCGTTGAGGTTCTGGAAGAAATGAAAAAAAGAGCGCCGGCCATTCGGGTGATCATGCTGACGGGCTATCCTACCATTGAGACCGCCAGGGAGTGCTTATCACTTGGCGCCAATGAATATTGCGTGAAGCCCATTGATAAAGAGGAGTTGGAAGACAAGGTCGCCCAGGTTCTTGAAGCGCCATAAAATTTGGTATCCTTCCATCTGCTTAGGGAAGTTGATTTTCAGTTGATTTTTGGATAGCTATGATCTTTTTTTCAATGTCAGCCATATAATGGAAAAATCGTTGAACAAATTTTCCGGATATCGTATCCGCAACGGAAAATGTAAAATCGGTATCGGTCAAAAATTTTCCGGATAAGGCTAAAAATATGGTTTGGGAAAGTTCAAACAGCAGACCCCGGATCTCATTTTTATCGCTTGAAAAGCTAAGTGTTCCATAAATTCTGCATCTTGCAGGTCTTATTTCGAAAATCTCACAACCGGAACCTTCATTGAACAGGCAGCTGGTGTTTTCTTTTTTATAGGTTTTGATCGCTCTTTCTATCAGTCGTTCCCTTTGGACGGAGCTAAATTGTTTGTTCATTTTATAGTGGAGGTAAATCACTTCTATCAATTGAAGATCAAATTTTTTTGAACAATAGGTTGGGTCAGTTTTGTCGCATTGGGTGCGGGGCGCGCTGGGCTGTTTTTGAATTTGCTTATCAACCTGCTTATCAATGTTTTTGATCAAGGATTCATAATCGGAAAAAAAAAGAGTTAGATCCACCCTGTTTTTGATCTCCAGGGAGGGTTCCCGAATGGTCAGGGCGCCTGATCTTTTACCAAAGGTTTTCAATAGTTTCCACTGACCATAATTGGAAGGGGTTGCATTTGAGGGTTTTAATTTTTTTGAAGCGGCTTTGAGGGTTAGCCCTCTGCGAATCATATAGGAGGTGACAAAGGTGCCGGTTCTTCCAATCCCGTGGCGGCAATGGACCAGCACTTTTTTCCCAAGATAAATGGCTTCATCAAGCCAGGCCAATGCCTTTTCCATGTCTTTTATTTCGGGAACCTCCTCATCCCAGATGGGAAGGTAATATACCTCAAATCCTGAAGCAGATTCAATCTCATGGAGATCGGAAAACTCAGCGCAAAGATTTACAATGGCATCAATCCCCTGGGCTTTTATGGCATCAAACTGGGCATATGACATGGGGGCGTAACCGACAGCAAGGCTCCCGGTAATCCATGTTATGGGGTATGTGGACATTTTAATTTCCTCTTATTATTTTTCATCAACATCCGACCTGAAATCATACCGACCATTCATAAAATCATTCACCAAGGCTTCTACTCCTGAGGTTTCTTTAAGATACATATCCAAAAGTTTGGTGGCGCCCAAAAGTCGCCCGAGTATATCCAGTGTTTTCTCCATGGTTTTTAAGGAGCCGTGTTTGAATTGGGCATCAATAAGATCTGATTTGATGTCAACCATAAATCCAAACCGGGTTAAAATTTCTTTTATAAAATGGGCCCTGAGGGTTCTTCCTTCGGGACTGCCACCGCCGCCGGAAAATCTAAAAAGGATATAATTATTTTTTTTTGAAGAAGAACAGATGGTATCTATAATGACAAAATGATAACCAAATCTGAAATTTACATTCAAATACTCTTTTGCGATAACCGCATAACTTCCAAACATGGGGGAATCGGCACTGATAATACCGCCTGCCATGACAATTTTGTCATAGGCCTCCCAGTCAAAATGGGTGGTTTCAGACCAGTATATTTTGGGGTTGGAAAGCCCTGTTAGTAAGGCTTTCATGGGAATGCTGACAATATCTTCGGGTTTTAGAAAATTTTCATTCGACGGATTTTCTTTTTTTGACTCCTCATTTTTGGGATACTCTTTTATCCCAGCGCCAACATCGAGGATATAAAAGAGCATGGGGATGTCGGAAATGAGTTGTTTTGCCCCATTTTTCCGGCTGCCCTTTCTATTCCCCATTAAAAACATTTCTCGCATGGCTGTTTCATGGACAAACCGGATAATATCATGGAGGGACCGGCATCCTTCTGGAACAAAAGCGTCTGATGCCGGGTTTGTCAGTTTTAATTTGGCACAAAAATTAATCACATACCTGAGTTTGAGCATAAAAGAGCTGCCAGCAAAAAAATCTCTTTTTGGGGGTGTTTTTTCCAGTAAGGATTCTACCCTTCCCTGGTATACAATGCTCCGGTCGGCATCCACCGTCACAAAGTCTCCCTGGACAAGATCATGAAATCCCTTTTCCAGGTTTACAACGGCGGGAATCCCAAATTCCCTTGCAATGGATGAAAAATGGCTGGCCCGGCTTCCAGTGCCGATGATAACGGCATTTATATTTTCTATTGCCGTAACAAATTGAGGCTGGGTATGCCTGACCACAAGCACGGATCCTTTTGGTATATGGGGTATTTGTGATAATTGTTCAAGAATGTAAATAGGGCCTGCACCGGTTCCCGGGCAGACCGATTCACCTCCTGAACAGATGATGTTATTCAAAATTTTATTTTCAGGTGTCTGTGGGTTGTCAGTCGGTTGATTTTTTACCGGAGGGATGTTCAAGGGCCTGGACTGGAGGATAAAAATGTTGCCGGATTTATCCTGGCACCATTCAATATCCTGGGGCTGATTAAAATGAGATTCAAGGTCAATTCCCCATCTGGCAAGGGTCAATGCTGTGGGGATATCAAGGGAGAGGTCTTTTTTTTGTCGTTCATTTGTATCAATAGTTTGGGTCTGAATATCGGTTTGGGTCCAAATATCCGGTCCTAAAACCATTTGTTTTGTTTGGGCTGAGATTTCGGTGGTTAATAGGCTATCAGGCTTTTGTCTAGATATCCTGATCACATCCGGTGACACATCACCTTCTACGAGCAACCCTCCCTGCCCCCAGACAGAATGGATTAATAAATTGTCAGAACGTGTATCTTCAATATCCCGGGTATACATCACGCCGGATGATTTTGAATCAATCATTTCAAGGACCAGGACGGCCATGGGGGTCTCATGATCTAAAATTCCATGACTGATCCTGTAAAAGAGTGCCTGGGCAGAATATTTGCTGGCAATGACCTGTTTATATCCATTTGAAATATTCTCTTTTTTAAGATTTAACAGGGATTGATACTGGCCGGCAAAGGATGCGGTTCCATCCTCTTTAACCGCGCTGCTGCGAAGGGCAATCCTGAAATCGTCGCCATCTCCTTTTTCAATGCCCTTCATGGCCATTGTAATGGCTTTATCAATTTCTTTGGGGATAGAGGCATTTAATATGAGTGTCTCTATTCTACGGGCTGTCTGGTCCAGGGAGGAGGGGGAACTGATATCAAGGTCGGCCAGGCTCGCATTTATGGGGTCCCGTAAATTGCCCGTCTCCAGAAAAAAATGAAAGGCATTGGTGGTGATGACAAACCCATTGGGTGCAGGCAAATGGAGTTTTTGATTCAGACTGGCCAGGGAGAATGCCTTTTTCCCTGCGATCGCTTCATTAAAGGATGAAATTTTATCAAAGTCAATCGTAAAGGGGGGTGAAAATTCAAATTCCGGGGGAGCCAGCATAAACCGGATATAAAAATCAAATTTTTTAAAATAGGCTTTTAAGCTCCAATAGCTTGACGGGTTCATTTTTAAAAGTGCTTCAACCATTTGGGAAACCGCATCCGCAAATTGGTCATAGGTCTTTACGATAGTCTGAAAGTCTGTTTTTCTGGGGGTGTAATAGATATCTTCCAAGGCTGCCATAAATTCATGGGCGGCTTTGTCATATTCCAGCAGCGCCTTAAATGATTCGTATTTTTCCCTTAAAATAGTTCCAGGAGAAAATACCTGAAATGTCCAGTATCGGAATAAATTTTTAATCAGCATGTTTTTTAGGTTGTTATGGCAGCTATTGCATTAATTGGATGTCTTAATTTAAGGATAGCATTGAAGATAAAAGAATACAAACCAAGATATGGGAGAAAATCAGGTTTGTCATGTATATTGTCTGTCTTTTTTTTTGAGGGGGGTGCCATAAAAAAAATGCAACGCAATATTTTTATGGCGCAATATTTTTATGATCTTTTTATCTGAAAAGTAGTGAAATTTCAATCGAGGAGGGGGTTTCCATAGATTTTTTAAAAATTACTCCATTTTTAATCGCAACCCGCTGATCTCATATGTTTGATAATTACAAATCATATTTTCCCATTAAATTTCAGAACTTTACCATTTTGACTGAGTGCTTTTGTCTAATAATTGGCCAAAATGGCACGCTTATCGCAAAGATTTAATGGAATCGTTGAAGGATAAAAGTTTGCTAAGGAGGCAATAAATTATGAATAAAGATGTTTTCAGTTTGTGTTTCATGTGTTCGGTCAGGTGCCCCATAAAAGTTAAGGTAAAGGACGGACATGTAGACTGGATAGAGGGAAATCAGCATGTCGCAGGGATAGACGGTAGTCTCTGTCCACGTGGATCAGCCGGTAAATCCCTTCTCTATGATGATCAGAGATTACAGTCCCCGCTTATCAGGGTTGGTGAAAGGGGGTCTGGAAATTGGAGAAAAGCTTCCTGGGATGAGGCCATCGATTATGTCGGCACTAGGCTTTCGGAAATCATTGATAAAGACGGCGGTCACAGTGTTGCGCTTTGTGAACGGGCCCAGCTTGCAACCCATGTCAGCAAAACCTTTTTAAAAGCCATAAAATCCCCCAATCATTTCACCCATGATGCCCTTTGCAAGGGGTCGGTCAATACCGCCTGTCGGTCACTTTTCGGTTATACAGACGGACAGATGGGAATTAATTACGGTAACACAAAACACATTGTTCTTTATGGCAGGAATATTTTTGAATCTTTGGCCGTAAAGGAAGTCAACACCCTGATGAATGCGATGGAAAAGGGTGCAAAGCTGACCTATATCGATCCCAGGGTAAATGTCACGGCTTCCAAGGCCCACCGGTATTGGATGATCAGACCGGGAACCGATCTGGCCTTAAATTATGCCCTGATGCATGTCATTTTAAAAGAAAGGCTGTATGATCCAGGCTTTGTTTCAAAATGGGTTCATGGATTGAATGAACTTCAGGATTTTGTCGAAGAATTAACGCCGGAGTGGGCTGAAACCGAAACCGGGATTTCGGCGGATGAAATTATCAGTCTTGCAAGGGAAATCAGCAAAGACAAACCCTCGGTTGTTTTTCACTATGGATATCGCGGGGCCAACCAGACCAATGAAATTTATATGCGCCGGTCTATGTTGATACTGAACGCACTCATGGGCAGCGTGGAAGCAAAAGGGGGTATCTTCTTTAAAAAAGGTCCGGGAGAGGTTGGCGGAAAGGCTGCCAGAAAACTGGTCAGCCAGGAGTTTCCTAAAATCGAAGTACCAAGGTGTGACAAAGCCGGTACCAAGGATTTCCCCCTTCCGGATGCCAGTCACGGAGTGGCCCAAATCCTGCCCTATGCTATTTTAAATGAAGATCCCTATCCCATGAAGGCATTGATTGCCTACCGTCTTGATCCGCTCATGTCCATTGCCGATACAAATCAGACTAAACGCGCTTTGGATAAGCTGGACTTGATCGTCACCATTGATATCAATTATTCTGATATCGCCTGGTATTCCGATGTGATCCTGCCTGAATCCACTTACCTTGAGAGAACCGATTGCATCCAGCAGATGAACGGGCTCAAGCCCCAGATGTTTTTGAGGACAAAGGCGGTTGAACCCAGATATGATACCATGGACGGGGCCATGATTTTGAAAAAAATCGGTGAAAAACTGGGGATCGGCAAATATTTCCCTTACGAAACCATGGAAGAACTGGTGGACTGGCAGCTTGAGGGCACCGGCTTTACACGGAAAGATTTTGAGGAAAAAGGGTTTGTATCCTATGGGCCGGATCAGATTTTTTGGGACAGGGATAATCTTCCTTTTAAAACCCCTTCGGGGAAAATTGAATTTAAATCCTCTTTACTTGAAGATGCCGGATTTGAATCCTTTCCCAAATATGAACCCATACCATTGCCCGAAGACGGCAAGTTTCGTCTGGTGGTGGGTCGTTCGGCCATTCACACCCATGTATCCACCCAGAATGTTCCCTATCTGAACGAACTGCAGAGTGAAAATGTTCTGTGGATAAATACAGCAAAGGCCACTGAACTGGGGATTAAAAACAATGCCATTGTTGAAGTTGCTTCATCGGTTGGAAAAGGTCAGATAAAAGCCTTTGTCACGGATTTGATTCATCCTGAAGCGGTTTTCATGGTCCATGGATTCGGACATCAGGCCAGCCGGGCAAAAAGATCCTTTAACAAAGGTCTTTCCGATGCCCTGATCCAGGAAAATGTATCCGATAAGATCGGGGGAAGCCCCGCCTATCACGAAACGTTTGTATCGGTTAAACCCCTTTAATTTTAGGGAAAAAAAAGAAAATGAGTCTGATAATAAAGATCAAAGAAGAGAAAAAAAATGAGAAAAAAGATGAGTAGTCAAATCAGATCAAATATCAGATGCAAATTATATATTAAGGTCGGAGGCTTTGAATGAGTAAATATTATCTGTTTCAGGACATTAAAAAATGTATCGGATGTCATGCCTGTGAAATCCAGTGCAAGTCCAATAAGAACCTTTCCCCGGGGCCCAAACCCTGTCAGGTTATCCAGGTGGGCCCGAAATTCATTGGCGGGCTGCCGAAAATATCATTTATTTTCATGTCCTGCTTTCATTGCGAAAACCCCTGGTGTGTTTCTGCCTGTCCCACGGGTGCCATGCAAAAAAGAAGTAAGGATGGGATTGTTTTTATTGATAACGATTTGTGTGTCGGTTGTAAAACCTGTGTGTCTGCCTGCCCCTGGGGAGCCCCCCAGTGGAATTTAGATATTGGTAAAGTGGTAAAGTGCGACTATTGCATGGATAGAATTGATGAGGGCTTGGAACCTGCCTGTGTCACCACCTGTACCACTGGTTGTTTGAAGTTTGGGGCTGTCGAAGAGATGACCCAGATTCGACGGGAACGGCATGCCCAAGCGGTTGCATCCCTTGAAAAAAGCAGTTTTTAGGCGCTAAGGAGTGAAAATGGCAGAACAAACCTGTCCGGTTCGAAACACCGTTATTTATCTTTCTGAACAGATCTGTTCAGGAACGTTAACAGACCCAAAAGGAAGGAGAATCTCGGAGCAGATTTTGCAGTTGACCGAAGAGATTGCAGAGGGCGCGGCAGGCCCTGAACACCTTTCTGCCATTGATTCTCTGATTGAAGAATATTTTTATACCCAAAGCCCTGTGCAAAACCAGGAGACCGGTAAGACTCTCAAGGAAATTCTGGACGCGCACAGGGAAGTTTTTATCAGCCATATTGAAACAAAAAACTGTCCTTCCCATGATTGCGGGAAACTGGCACCCTCCCCCTGCCAGATGGCGTGCCCGGCCGGGATTGACATCCCGACCTATCTTAGTCTGATTGCCGAAGGAAAGGATGCCCAGGCCATTGAAGTGATCCGGCGGGACAATCCATTGCCTTGGGTTTGCGGACTTATCTGTACAAAACCCTGTGAAATGATGTGTGTGCGTGCCAGGATAGATACCCCGATCTCCATCAAATTTTTAAAGGCGTTTGCAGCAGAAAGGGCCATGTCGGACAGGGCCTATAAAAACCCTGAAAAAAAGGCGGATAACGGAAAAAAAGTCTGTGTTATCGGTGCCGGACCCGGCGGAATTTCTGCAGCATATTATCTTGCACTTATGGGATATGGGGTAAGGGTGATTGAGTCCCTGCCCGTTCCCGGCGGCATGATGATGGTGGGGATCCCCAGGTATCGCCTGCCAAGGGAGGTCATTGACAGGGAAGTGGCCATGATTGAAGAACTTGGGGTTGAATTTTCATATAATACCGTGTTTGGAAAGGATGTCACCTTTGAGGCATTGAAAAAAGAGGGGATTGATGCCTTTTTTATTGCCATCGGTGCCCATAAAGCATGGGATCTGGGGATAAAAGGAGAAAAAGAGTTTCCCAGGGTTATTGAAGCGGTTAAATTTTTAAAGGATGTGGCATTGGGGGAACACCATGTGCCGGGAAAACATGTGGTGGTGATCGGTGGGGGAAATGTTGCCATTGATGCGGCAAGAACGAGTATCAGATTGGGGGCCGAAGCGGTTACCATAGCTTACCGTCGATCCAGAACCCAGATGCCGGCGGATATAGAAGAAGTTGAGCAGGCAGAGGAAGAAGGCATTGAATTTTCATTTTTAACCATTCCAAAGGAAATTGTGGGTGAAAATGATGTCATTACAGGGCTTGACTGTATTAAAGCCGAGTTGATCAAGAAACAGGGATCTGACAGGTTGGCACCGGTTCCCATACTGGGGAAGGATTTTATCATCAAGGCAGACGCCGTCATCTCCGCCATTGGCCAGTATGTGGATGATGAGGGGATGCAGGCCTTTGACAATATGAACTGGAGCCGGAGGGGTACCATAGAGGTAAATCATGCCAGTATGGAAACCACCATGCCGGGCGTGTTTGCAGCAGGAGATGCTGTGTCCGGCCCTGCAACTGTGATTGAGGCCATCGGCGGCGGAAAAAGAGCGGCAGAATCCATAGACCGGTATCTCAATAATATCCCTCAACCGAGGATGCCAAAAATACCCGTCAGGCACACGACTGAACCCCCCAAAGAAATGTCAGCCAGCCGGAAAATGACCCTTAAGCACCCTGAAATGTCCATGCTGAGTGTGGACCGGCGGCGCACCATGTTTCAGCAGGTGGAGCTTGGGTATGATGAGGCCAGTGTCCGTCGAGAGGCCAGCCGGTGTCTGAGGTGTGATATCTGTCGAAGATGCGGCAAATGTGTGGAGATCTGCCGGGATAAAATGGGAATTGATGCCCTGAAATTAGGCTATATGGATTTTGATGAGCCGTCTGAAACAGATTTCAGAGCAACCGGTGAAAAATGTATTACCTGCGGGGCCTGTGCGGCAAATTGTGAGAACAACGCCATCGTCATTGAAGAAAAGGATGGTCAGCGGATGCTCAAACTTTGCGGTACTATTTTAAATAAACAAGACATTCAATATTGTGAAGAATGCAATGCCATCCTTCCATCCATCGAATATATGCAGTTTATTTCCCAGAAGACGGAAAATATAGGAAAGGTTACTGAAAACAGATGCTTGTGCAACAATTGCCAGCGCAAGCTAAGTGCAAAGATGACTGTTTTAATGCCGCCTGTTAACCGAACATAAAAAAAGGAAACGACCATGCAATTCCAGCGAGGGGATAAAATTGAGGTGTATAAAAAATCAATGGATGAAGCCTGGGAATCCTATATGGATGACTTTATCGGGCTTCATGGATTTATAACGGATCCAGATACCACCATCAATGACCCAGATGCATTGATCAGAGTCAGTCTGGTGGGCAAAGGCACCCATCGACTTCCCCAGGACGCTTTAAGACTCATACCCTAACACAAGGACTTAAAAAATATCATGAAGGTAAAAGATCTTTTGGAAGATTGTGCCGGGCATTTTCATGCCATTGAGCAGGATCAGGCTGTTGAACAGGCGCTTAAACAGATGTCAGGCTATAACTTGTCTGCTCTGGTGGTGATGGCCGGGGAGGTATCGGCGGGTATTTTCACGGAACGCGACCTTTTGCGGTGTCATATTATTTTTCCGGATAAAGATATTAAAGACATAAGGGTCAAAGAGGTGATGACATCCAAACTCATTATTGCCAAGCCGGAAGATACCATTGAGGATGCCATGGGAATGATGATCCAGGCGAAAATCCGTCATCTGCCGGTGGTTTCAGATGGACAGATCAAAGGGATGCTTGGCCTGGAAGATCTTGTGAAAAAACATGTGGGTGTTCTTACCCAGGAGCTTCACTACCTTAAAGATTATATTTCTGATCTCCAGGATGCCGCCCATGATTAATATCATCATTGATGGAAAAAAAATTTTAGTAAAAGAAAACCAGACCCTCCTCCAGGCTGCCAAGGAAAATGGAATAAAGATTCCCTATTTATGTTTCCACCCAGCGCTTCGGCCTTCCGGGTCGTGTAAGTTGTGCGGGGTTGAGGTGGTATCTCCTTCGGGCAAACAGGTGGTGATGCTGTCTTGTATTCTTAAGGTCAAGGAAAATCTTGAGGTAAAGACCGATTCTGAGTTGGTGAGAGCTAACCGGGAAAATGCGTTTAACAAACTTTTGCAGATGGCACCGGACTCGTCCAGGATCAGAAACCTTGCAAACCAGTTTGAAGTGGCCATTGCGCCACCTCCAAACGGGTGTATACGGTGCCGGTTGTGTATCCGGGTGTGTAATGAGATCGTAAAGGCCAATGCCTTGAAAATGGTGAAAACCGAAAATGGAAGCAGGGTGGTTCCAAACCCGGGTTGCTGCATTGGGTGTGGAACCTGTGCAAACCTGTGCCCGACCGATATTATAAAGGTGGTTGATCAGGATAATGTCAGGACGGTTTCCATAAAAGAAGAGATCATCGGACAACTTCCTCTGGAAAGATGTGAGGGCTGCAATAAAATGTATGCAACCCTAAAGTTTCTCAAGCACGTGGAAGAGATAAATCTGGCCCATCCAGATACCAGGGAACACCATCACCTTTGTCCCTCATGCATAAAGCTTATGTCCAACAGAGCCTTAACTGAAAGGGAAAGAATAAAAAAATGACTATTCCGGCCTTAAAATCGATTTTAATGGGTGTGGGTGGGTCTTTGATTCTGGCGGTTTTTTGTTCAAGCTTTCTTGCCATTGGAAACGTGTTGTTCATTCTGCCGCTGTTCATCGGATTTAACGGTGCCGTGACCGGGTACAGATTGGTGGAAGTGATGAAAGACAGGATATCCAATGTATCCCTTTTTTCATTTGTTCTGGGAGTTGGCGGAGGGGCGCTTACCTTTGTGACGGTTAATTTTGCAGTATCATTTATAGGCAATTGGTTTTTACTCAACCTCTATGATTTGGTTGTTTATATGGCTGTATCGGGAATTACAAGCTATTTGGGCGCTAGGTTGGCTGCCAAATATTTTAATTTATAATTGATTGACGTTTTTTAAAGGAGAGTCAGATGAAGAAAGTTTTTAAGAATTTTATTATGACGGCGCTGGTATTGCTATTTGCAACGTCGGGATCTTTTGCCGCCAATGGCATATCAGCATCCGCTTATAAGGCGGGGGATATGGTTGAGGTTACCGGTAAAATCGCCCCGGGCCAGGATTTGTATATTGCCATTGCCCAGCAGGAAATGTTTGCACCCAAGGACACCAATGGTGCCTTTGAGATTAAAAGACTTAAAAAAGATGGTAAAAAAGTAGGGTTTGCACAGGATACAGCAATTCCCCCCCTTTATTATATGATTACCAATGTGCCGGAAAAATTTGGTAAGGTAGACAAGAAAAGATTTGGTGGACCCTCTGTTCTTATGAAAAAAGGACAGGGCATTTACAGCACCACCATGTTCTATCTGAAAAAGAAATTAAGTGATGTGGATCCTGCAGCCCGCGGTATGCTTGGACCCATCAAATCAGACGAGCAATGGAACTTTTTCAGATATGCCAATGAAACCGGCTATGGTATCAATACCATTGTTAAAGAAGGTAACAGAAAAGGCAAAGTGGTTATTTTTTCACGATCTGTCATTGGTGACCAGTCAGCCGGTAATTACTGGGATAAGGGAACCTCTGTAAAACTGGATAAAGCAACGGGTGAATTTACGGTCTCCTTTAAATCCTTCAGGCATACCCCGCCAGACACTCAATTTGATGTGTATGTGAACAGTGCAAAAATTGGTGATTATAAGATTGAGAAAAACGGCTA
>CAXHYW010000043.1:0-12626 GCA_964021475.1 uncultured Desulfobacteraceae bacterium
ATTCTTTAAACCGGATTATTCGGGTAAAACAGGCATTTGGCCTGACCTTTAAGGCAGGGGGATGGATTTTCAAAACCCCCTTTATACTGAGCGTCATTTTATTTGGAATGCTCTTTGACGGTATCATTCGCATGGTCATCACCCTTTCCAGTCAATATTATCGAATGATCCAGCTGCCTGAATCCCTTTTTGGCATCATCGGCGCCCTGGTGGCCATGCTGGGATTTGTGATCCCCAAAATTGCCAGAAAAATTGCAGAACACAAAGCGCCGGTCCTAGGACTTTGGATCACGGCCGTCCTGACCCTTACAGGCCTTACCACCATGAGCTTTTTCTGGCCATGGACAGGGCTGATTCCTGCCATTATCACCTTCAGCGCCATGTATTTTAACGGATTTTTTGTCAGTTTTTACCTGAACCGAGAAACGGCATCTGAACAACGGGCAACTGTCTTGAGTTTTAAAGGCCTATCCTATAATCTTTCCTACGGCATCCTGGGAATTGGCTATGCCCTTTTGCTCAAGGCAAAAAAACAAGCTCTGGCGCCTGAATTTTCTCTGGAAAATCCAGACATCGGACCGGCCATGATTGAAACCATGGTTTTCAAAAACAGTTTTCACTGGTTTCCCGGCACTTTTTTGGTGGGGTTTGTGCTTCTTTGCCTGGTCTATTGGGTGTTCATCAAGCACCGAATTCCAAAATAATCCAAGTTAAATGAATATAGGATTAAAAATCGATGCATCCATTGGCATCTTTTGACCAATCCCGCTTTAGACGATTAGAGTTGAGGCATTACCTCTAGGTCGCGCGTAAATTTGACTTGTGGAATTACCGGTGAACTATGCTCAACATCAGCAGGGATTTGATAAATTTCGATCTTTCCAAATAAAATCCAGATTATTTCCTTCTCACCACTTTAATTGCTTTATTTTATTTCAGAAATCTTTTAATCCAGCCAGTCACGGACACAACATGTTGTGTCCGTGACTGGCTGGATGCATATTACAATTTTTGCATATTTTTTTATACTTCTCTTGATTAAAAGCAAGTTCCTATCCTAAATGAGCCTGTGAAGCATGAAATCAGTTTTTAGATACTCCATCCGTTTACGCTGCATAAGTTCAGGATTATCATTTACAGCAGCGATCTCGTCTTTAAATTTCAACATTTTTTTTTAGCTGTATTAATTCCTGCCGGGGAATATTTTTAACGGCACGGCTGAAAAAGACCATTTCAAAAGTTTCTCGGGCTTCGGCAAACTTATTTAATTCCTTTTTCCCAAGCTCCACCACGCGAGCTCCTTTACGAGGGGTGACCCGAGCCCCAGGTTTAAGACAGATCCCCAAAAAAAAATTCGCTATCTTTCAATGGGAGGGATCATTATGACCGGTATTTTGGAGCGTTTTAAAACTCCCTTCATATTTCGACCAAGAGAGGTGCTGTCTGTGAACATGGTTTTGTTGGAGCTGAGAACAATCAGGTCGATCCCTTCCTCCACAGATATTTCAAGGATGGTTTCAACCACATCACCGTTCTTGATAAGGATGCTTTCAACAGCAGTTCGGCCCCCATCGTTCTCAGATGTTTCGGAAAAGGCATCAAGTGCCTCCCGAACAATGGTCATTTCGGTTTTTTTGCCGATGATTGCGGACCGGGCATTATTTTCATGTTTTTTCTGCATGATTTCCCATACCTCTTGGCCCAAAAAATCTCTAATTCTAAAATCAAGTGATTCAGGATAACCTTTTTCCAACACGTGCAGAATGGTTATGCCGCAGCCATATTTAACAGCCAGAGTGGCTGCATAGGAAAAAGCATTCCGACAGTTGTTCGATAGATCTGTTGTAAATAAAATTTTTTTAAATTCTTCTTTCATGGGGATCTCCTTTTTTATATTTAGCCAAATTTAACAAACGATACGAACGTTACATGTTACGTTCGTATCTGGAGGGAGCTATATGTCAGGCTTTTAATCGTTTTCCATACTTTTTTTGCGTATTCCGGTACCATCTGTCAATAGATATCCAAGATCTATGACTAATTACAGCATATTTCATTTTAAAACGTTCTTCATCTATAGCTTCAACTTTGGTTCTCACTGTAACATGGTCCAGATATCAACTTATGTGCTCTGAACTATAATATCTCATTGCTCATATTGATCTTCTTCGCATATGGAATTAAAGAATTGTATCTCCTTTGTTTCCAGGAAAAGGCTGCAAAGGAGATACTTTATATCACGCTATGATTTCAGTTCTTTAATGGATCCAAAGAAATTCAGAGCTTCTGGATTTTTTAAGGCGTCCTTGTTTTTTACTTCTTTGCCTTCAACCATTTTTTTGACGGCCAGTTCAACCTTTTTCATATTGAGTGTATAGGGAACATCCGGGCATGCTATTATTTTGGCAGGCACATGCCGTGGAGACGCATTGGCCCTGATATCTGCTTTGATTTTGTTTTTTAGCGCATCGTTGAGTTCAAATCCGTCCGCCATTTTTACAAACAGGATGACCCTAACGTCATTGTTCCAGGATTGTCCAATGATGACCGAGTCTTCAAGCTCTCCCATGGCATCAAGCCGACGGTAAATTTCCGCCGTACCAATTCTTACACCGCCTGGGTTGAGGGTTGCATCAGATCTGCCGAACATGATTACCCCACCGTGTTCTGTCACCATAATAAAATCACCATGGGTCCAGATTCCCGGATACTCATCAAAATATGCTGAATGGTATTTGGAACCGTCTTCATCCCCCCAGAAAAAGATGGGCATGGACGGAAAGGGTGCTGCACAGACGAGTTCTGCCTGCTGTCCCACTACCGGCTTGGCATTTTCATCATAGGCATAGACTTTCATGCCAAGACCCCGGCATTGAAGTTCTCCAGTATAGACCGGGCCAATAGGGTTGCCAAGTGCAAAGCAGCCATTCAGATCAGAACCGCCGGATATGGAGGCCAGCTGCAAATCTTCTTTGACATGAGTATAAATGAATTCAAAGTTTTCATCTGAAAGCGGGGAGCCTGTTGAAAGTACTGATTTCAAGGCAGACAGATTAAATTGTTCTTTGGGTTTGACGCCCGCACTTTTCAGGGCCTCAATATAACCCGCACTTGTCCCGAAAACCGTTACGTTTTCATCCTGGGCCATCTGCCACAATGCATCGGGGCCTGGATGAAAGGGATTGCCGTCAAACAGAACAAGGGTGGCCCCCACACTCAAAGAGGTGGTCAGCCAGTTCCACATCATCCAGCCGCAGGTGGTGAAATAAAAAATAGTATCTTCTTCTTTCAGATCCGTGTGCAGAACCAGTTCTTTTTTCTGGTGTAAGAGCACACCGCCCACACTCTGTACCATGCATTTGGGAAGGCCAGTGGTCCCGGAAGAATACATGATATAAAGCGGATCATCAAAGTCCATTTGTTCAAACTGGATGTCAGGGGCATCCGGATCTTTAAAATCTATGAAATGCACAGCATTGGGAAGGTTGCTGATATCAGGGGTTTCAGATACATAGGGAATCACAACAATTTTTTCTATGGAAGGAATCTGTTTAACAATTCCTGCAATTCGTTCAATACTGTCCAAAGGTTTGCCCTTGAATAAATATCCGTCAGCCGTGAACAATATTTTTGGTTGTGTCTGTCCGAATCTGTCCAGGACTCCTTTGATACCAAAATCTGGTGAACACGAAGACCAGATAGCGCCAAGGCTAGTGGCTGCCAGCATGGCAATGATGCTTTCCGGCATATTGGGGACAAATCCAACGACCCGGTCGCCCTTTTGTATGCCCGATTTTTTTAAGGCTTCAGCTATTTTTGCCACTTCATAATATAGCTGATTATAGGTCAGTGTTCTTCGAACCGTATCTTCGCCCCTGAAGATCAGGGCAAGATTGTCGTTCCTGAACTGCAAAAGGTTTTGGGCAAAATTCAGTTTGGAATTGACAAAAAATTTGGCACCCGGCATTTTTGAAGGGTCATCAATGGCCTTTTCATAGGGTTGAGAGGCTTTGATATCAATAAAATCCCATGTGGTGTCCCAGAAATCTTCTAGGTTCTCCACCGACCATTCCCACAGTTCGGGATACGCCTTAAAGGATTTGTCATATTTTTTATTCACCAAGTTCATGAATCGATACATATTAGTATGTTTGATTCTTTCTTCAGATGGTTGCCATAGTAATTTTCGCATGTTTTTTCTCCATTAATATGAAAATCTTCAGGTACTTTTTATATCATTTTCTTATCATCTTTATTCAAGGAGGCTTTGATCTGATGTTTCGCCTTGATTTTCCTTGAATTTTGCAGGCCCTAACCTGGCATACTGCATATGGCCTTCCTTAAGGGTCCGGCCGTTGATCATGGCTTCACTTCTTAATCGTATACCCACCATTCTTTCCAGCTGTTTACCCAGCCGGTGGAAGCCCTCTTTTTAAAAATACCTGGAATAATCCATGCAACAGAATTTCAGCGGTTTCATTTAAATACCACTGGATATGACAACATACCTGCCAAATTCTGAGCGAATTTTACGTCCCAATGCAACAATGGGGTCCTGGACATTTTTTGCTCTGTAGTACCAGCACTCAATGGGTGAAAACTGGAAAATAGTTATTCCCGATCAATGTAAAAACGCCAGGCGCAGTACCATTCCTCAGGGTGTTCATCAGGCGGACATCCAATGCACTCGGTTTTTATCCTTTTATCAATGGCCGTGGCGAAATAGGTATACTCAACCAGACCACCGGTTTTGCAGGGATAATCAGCCAGGCACTTTCGTTTCCGAGCACTTTGTACACGACAGTCGTTCATTTGAAACACAAAGCTATCCGGCCCTTCATCAACAATGGACTGCTTGTTTATCATGGCATACATTCTAAAGTTCAATGCCTGTTTGAGACCTTCCAGTCCCGGTTCTGGGGAGAGTTTTAGAAATTTTCCAATGGCCCGGGCCTCGTAGGGTGAAAACTGTGCCCAACAGGAATCGTTGCATCTTTTTGCATCGTTCATTCCCATATCAAACTCCACCGCCTGGAACCACACCCCATCGTTGACCAGCCAGTTTTTTGCCACCGCCGTCATTAATGTCAGCTGGGTGGCATCATCCATATCCACAAGGGATGACGGTAGACCGTCTTTCAATTCAAATCCCAGAACCTTGGACAACCGTTTCATTTGAATAGATAGACTCTTTTCCGTAGCCGTTTCCAGAGCGTCCAGGGCCTTCTCCATTCCCATCTGATGCTTTACTTCAGTAAACCAGAGTGCGTAGTGAACTACAATCCTGTTGAACATATCAACAACAAAACGTGATTTATCGCCCTGATCCAGGTCTAAGGGGCTTTCCATACTATTTTTCACAACTATCTTCTCCTTCATGTTGTCCGGAATGTCCAGACAGGCCTGACATTAAATATAACGGTGCGGGTTAGATTTCAGTTCTTCAACCATATCATCAACAATACGCTCCTGATTATATTCTGCTTTCCAACCCCACTCCTTTTTGGCAATACGATCATCCAAAGGTTTTAAAAGCTTGTCCAGAACCGTTTTTAATTCCAAATCAGGATCGAAATCAATCCGTGAGCCAGGTATTTTTTTTTGGACCAGATCTGATAGCTCCTGGGCAGTTACAATCGGGTGGGCGCCGGTAATGATATAATTGACCATTTTGATGTTTTCTACAGGTGCTTCTCCCAGTTTGACCATGGCCAATCCGGCGTCTTTGTAGTACATGACCGGACATCGGGTGTCGGGTGCAACGCGGATGGTAAAGGGGTTACCCTTGGCACATTCTTCGATAACCCAGGAGGTATACTGAACAACCCCTGGCGTTTTAACGCCAGGGCCCACGATGGAAGGATAGCGAATTCCCCGGAAATCGAGTCCATATTTTCTCTTGAAGAAAAGCCCCATATTTTCGCAAAAAACTTTAGTTGCGCCATAAAAAAGCTGGGGCCGCTGAAGAGTATAATCGTCCACAGTTTCATCAGGAATATCGTACCCATACGTACCGATGGTGCTGGAAAAAAACACCTGGGGAACATTGAAGAGGCGAGCGGCTTCAAGGATATGGAATGTTCCCATGGCATTTGCACGGAAAGACGCAGCAGGATCAGCATCAGAGGGAACTGAAAGCATGCCTCCTAAATGATAAATGACTTTAGGCTGAAGCGTTTTAACCACATTGAGAACATGACTGAAATTGCCGAGATCGCCTCGTATGACTTCAACTTGATTGGCCACTTCGTCCAACAACTTGGTTGTAGGATTAATGTCAAAAACTACTATGTCTGTCTCCCCCTTGTCCAGAAGAATTCTAACAATCTCTGCACCAATAAAACCGGTTCCGCCTGTTATTAATATACTCATCTATGACCTCCTTATATTATTTTACAACATAGCTTGTTGCCGTACTGAAATTTCTTTATCACATCCTATTTAAACACATGATCAATCCCCAATAATCTTTTTCAAGTTTCTCGGTTCCTTCAGATCAGGCTTCGGTTTTCCAGTACAGTGAATTGAGTCTATTCAAAAATTCTCTGTCTCTTTTTTGAATTGCCTGGTCCAGATCTGTTTTGGTAAAATCAATTTTATAATCGTAGAATCCTTTGCCGCTTTTTACACCGTCATGTCCTTCGGCTGCCAGATTTTGCAGCGCCTCGGGAGGCTCTGGAGAACTGCAGATATGGGGAAATAAATTTTCACACACACTGAGCCAAAGTTTGATGCCGCCTAGATCTGAAGTCATCAGTGGACCAATGCTGGCCAAGCGAAACCCGATGCTCCCCTTCACCGCAATATCAATATCCGAAGCACTGGCAATCCCTTTACTATGCAAATCCAGTACTTCACGGACCATTGCCATTTGTATGCGGTTGACAAGAAATCCTGGGATTTCCCGGTTTAGGCGTACTGGTACTTTTCTGATTTTTTTCATAAGCTGAAAAGTTGCATCCATGGTTTCATCACTTGTTTCATCCCCTTTGACTACCTCAACGACAGGAACGATGTGCGGCGGATTGAACCAGTGGGTGATGACAATGCGTTGTTTTTGTTTCACCCGGGAACCAATATCTTTCAAGATGAGAGAGGAGGTGTTGGTTGCAATTATAGTATTTTCAGGACAATTGTTTTCGATTTTTTCAAACAATTCCTGCTTGAGAGCAAGCACTTCAGGGACCGCTTCCACTATAAAATCGGCAGATTTCACTGCATGTACCAAATCCGTTGATGTTGCCAACCGGGAAATGGCCGAAGTCATTTTATCAACTTCAATGAGTCCGGCATCATGAAAAGATTTTAAATTCTTTTTAATATGCTCTTTTGCCCGTTGAAGAGCTGAGTCATCGATATCATAAAGAATGACCGGGTAGCCCTCCATCATGAAGCTTTGGGCAATCCCTTGCCCCATGATCCCAGAGCCGATAATGGAAATATTTTTAATTTCTTCGAATTTCATAAAATCATCTCCCTGCAAAGATTAGAATTTAACATCATCAAGCCCTTTAAGCCCAAGAATCTCTCTGCCCTCAGCCGGACTGGCAGTTTCTATGCCAAGCTCCCGGGCAATCCTGATGATTTTTTCCACTGGCTCAGCATTGCTTTTGGCCATTTTCCCTTTTTCGATGTATAGGTTATCTTCCAACCCCACCCTGACGTTTCCCCCCAGAAGCAGGGCAGCGGTGCACATGCTCATCTGATGACGGCCTGCAGCACACACTGACCACGTGAAATCGCCAATATTTTTTTGGGCGGTATGAACCATGTGCATCAGGTTCTCTATATCGGCTGAAATTCCACCAAGAATACCCATGACGAATTGAATATACGGTGGTTTTTTGAGGCTGCCCTGCTGAATCATAAACACGGCATTGTTAATCATTCCGACATCGTAAATTTCGAGTTCCGGCTTGGTTCCGTTCTTGTTAAAAATGTCTAAGAATTCGCGCATGGTCTTGAATGTATTGGGAAGAATAAAATCTTCGGTCATTGCAAGGTATTCGCGTTCCCATTCGTGTTTGAATTCCTTAAAGCTGTCGATTGCGTGAAACAACCCAAAATTTAATGACCCGAAATTAAGAGATGCCAGTTCCGGGCTGAACTTACTAACACCCGCCACCCGTTGTTCAGTGGTCATTCCTAACCCTCCCCCAGTGGTCACGCACACAATCACGTCGCATCTGGATTTGATTTCGGTAAGCACCTCTCGATACAATTCATTGGAAGATGAAGGCTGACCGGTATCCGGATCTCTGACGTGGATATGAACGGCTGTCGCACCAGCCTCACAGGCTCTGTATGCCTCAGTTGCGATCTCCTTCGGGGTGATAGGCAGGTGCGGTGACATGGACGGAGTATGGATACTACCGGTTATAGCAGCGGTTACGATTCTTTTAGTCATTATAAAATCCTTATCTTTACATAAATTGTGGAAGCCAGAGGCATAATTTGGGGAATACCATGATCAAGATGACAACGATGATCTGGATCACCACAAACGGTATAATGCCTCGATATATCTGGATCAATTCGAGTTCTGGACAAATGCCTTTAAGGTAAAAAATGGAGTACGCAAAGGGCGGGGATAAAAAAGAAATTTGTAAGCTCGTACAAATCACTATGCCGACCCAAAGTGGCTCAAACCCAAGTGATGTGAGCAGCGGAGCAAATATGGGAACAATTATCATCAAAATACCGATCCAATCGATAAACATGCCCAAAAGGAGAATGATAAACAGCATCATCAGGAAGACACCCCATCTGCCTAGACCGAAGGATGTCATCACATCAATGATCACCTGACCACAGCCGGCATTCAGGAAAGCGCCGGTGAAGATGCTGGCGGAGATGGCGATAAAAATGATCATGGCATTGACTTTTAAGGTCATGTAACAACTCTGCTTGAAATTCTCCCAGGTTACTTTTCGGTAAGCGAATGCCAGAAGCGTTGCACCGATTGCGCCCACGGCACCAGCTTCTGTAGGAGAGGCAAACCCCATCAAAATGGAACCAAGAACCACAACAATGAGAAGAAACGGAGGGACAAGAAATTTTGTGCCCTCGACCAGCGATTCAATGGAAAAAAACCTTAAGCGTTCTTCCACCGGAAGAGCCGGACCCATCTCAGGAGAGATCTTCGTTCGAATAATAATATAAAGAATGTACAGGAATCCCAGGAGTATGCCCGGCAGTATGGCTCCGGCAAACATCTGGATAACAGAAACGCCTGCCATGGGCGCATAGAGAATCAGCATGATGCTCGGTGGAATCAGGATACCTAGTGTGCCACCGGCACAGACACTTCCGCTGGCCAGCGCCGGGCTGTATCGCGCCTTTAGCATGGAAGGGACGGCCAATAATCCGATCGCCGTTACGGATGCACCGACAACGCCAGTGGTTGCGGCGAACAACATGGCCAATATCACCGTAGCAATGGCAAGTCCACCGTTTATACTGCTCATCCATCGGTGAAGAATTCTGAAAGCCTTCTCGGCCACTCCTGACAATGTCATCATATTCCCCATAAATACAAAAAGGGGAACCGCCGCCAGAATATACGTAGATAAAGTCCCATTGATTACACGCATGGGGATCATATACAAAAAGGAATCGCCTGCTGTTATCAGACCGAAAACAAGACCGACAAACCCGACCCCAAAGGCCAGTGGAAATCCAGTGACCAAAATTAATAGACTCAATATCATTAAAATAGTTGTCAACTCAGGACTCATTGGGTTCTCCCTTTGCAACTACGGTTAATGCCTTTATAAATTCAGCTACGCCCTGAATAAAGAACAGAATGAAACCGAAAGCGATTGACAATTTAAAAGGGGCTGTAAGGGGCCGCCATACACTGAACGAGGATCTTTCTCCGAAAGTAAAAGCCCACCAGGCGTGCTCGGTGCATTTATAGGTTAAAATACTATACAATGGGAAAAAAATCAGAATGTATAAAATTACGTCAATCAGCGCTTTTCGTTTTGGAGAAAAGCGATCATAAAACAGATCCATACGGACGTGGCCTTTAGTTAAATGACAATAAGCTGCTCCCAGAATGGAATATGAACCATAGAGCATGTAAACGGAGTCATAAGCCCAATAATGGGATGTGGAAAAAAAATAACGGCCTGTAATATCATATCCGATTGCCAGGATCATCACGACAAGCATGAAACTGGCGCATTTCCCGACCATTTCGCTAACCCAATCGATACTTTTTAAAAATTTAGTCATGTCAGTCCTCCGAGAAAAGAGAGCAGCAAATCGTTTTTTAGGATCCTCGATTAACTGCCCTCTGATCAAATGGTTTTCATTCAAAGAACGTAGGTCAATGTGTCAGACGATGGGACGCGTCATATGGATACCACAGCTTGCCAAAAGTTTTTTGAGATCCCCATACTTTCTTGAAAAACTCATCTTTTCCAGCCTGTTTATCTAGATATTCATTAGACCATTCGATGAATGTTGCAATTGTTTCAGGATCCATCTGGACTTGTTGAACACCGTTTTCTTTAAAAAATTTAACAGCCTCAAGGTTCTGTTTCTCCATATACAACCAATTTTTAAGACGCATGGACCCAATGGCCGCATCCAGAGCAGGTTTTATATCGTCAGGAAGTGAATTGTAAGCGTCCTTATTGACAAGGAGCTCAACACCCGAGGTCGGCTGATGAACACCCGGCGTGATAACATATTTGCAAACCTCCCAGATGCCGAGATCCTTGGTGAAGGCTGGAACACTGTACTCGGCTGCATCAAGAACACCTCTTTGTAAATTCGGCATGATTTCACCTCCCGGGACAAAGATGACAGAGAGACCGTGACTGGCTAATATATCACCCATTAGCGGCATCATCCGCATTTTAACCCCTTTAAAATCTTCCAGTTTACGTAAGGGTTTTTTGGCCCACATGAAATCTTCCATTGTGATTGGCGCTGTGGAAAACACTTTTACATTGAAACCGTACCGATCATACATTTCCTGATAGAGTTCCTTTCCACCACCCTCTTCAAGCCACATTTGCATATCGACAACGTTAAAACCACCAGGAATTGATGTAAAAAGTGGTGATGCAGGAATTTTGCCAACCCACATGGCAGAGTATCCATAATTCGCCTGGTAAACCCCATGACTTACGGCATTAAGTCCTTCAAAAGGTGGCACAAGTGCTCCGGCAGGAAAAATTTCCCATACAAGTTTACCATTGGTGACTCTTTTGACTTCATCGGCCAACCGAACCAATGTGTCATGGAAAAGCATGCCCGCAGGAACAAATCCTTGAACTTTCCATTTAATCACTTCGCTTTTGGCAAATGTGCCTGGGGGGAAAGATAGCAGAAAAATAAACATCAACAAAACTGTTACGAATTTTCCTTTCATGATTGGTACTCCTTTCACAAAAAAATTAAAAGTGATGGAAATACTGGATTCAATCAGCCCATTTAGTTCATAATCCCATAAATTGAAAACATATATTTCCATTTATAAAACAGATGTAATTCATTAGTTGACTCGTGTCAACTAATGAATTACATTATGCATTAAATTTCATATCGAGACAAATAATTTTTAAAGACGTTACATGGGGTCATAAATAACAGGCTTGATTTTTTCAACCATATGCATATTTTATTGTAAGTCCCTACAAACAAAAATATTTTACCTGTTGAGTGCCATGCCACAATGGCTGACTGTTTTAGAATATTAAATTTACTACTTAAAAGGAAACATAAGTATGCTGAATGAGGATCAGATAGGCAAAAGAATCAAGCGGCTCCGGTTGGATCGCAAGCTTACCCAGCAAGAGTTAGCCGATATAGCCGGAATCACAAAAAGCTATCTTTCAAAAATCGAAAATTCGGATTCGTCTCCACCAGTCTCCACTCTGATCAACCTTGCCAAAGCGATAGGAGTTCAGTTGGATGACTTTTTCAATGATCAAAACCCGGAGACAATCTTGTGTGTGGTCCGTAGGGATAAACGTCAAAAAATACCACGTAAGGGATCACCCTTCGGATACACATATGAACCATTAGCCCATAAATTTCCCAGACGCCACATGGAACCCTATTGGGTAAAGATTCCACCAAGCGATAACTTTTCATCCGTGTTTCAGCATATCGGAGAAGAATGCCTGGTTATCCTTGAGGGCAAGGTAGAGTTTATAATCAACAAACAGGAGATAATTCTTGCTCAGGGGGACAGCATCTACTTTGATTCGAGTTACCCCCATATCATACGCTGCGTTGGACCCAAAGCCGCCTCTTGCATGCTCGTCATCTACTCGCCAGAGCAGAATCCAATCAGGAAACCATAGCAACCGTCCCTGAAAGCTGTATCATTAATATTTAGTACCTCTTTGTGATTCCAAGAGCAAGGCCATGGTGTAGTTTTAACCCTAAAGAGAAGATAAAAAAATAAGTTTAATTCTGGAATTCGTTTTAGTTTATTAAAAATTAAAAACCACGTTCTGTGGGCGTGGTCATCGTCAGAAGGCTATGTCTGAAGGATCTACTCATGGTATTAACTTAATCGGTTATAGCCTTTAAAATTGGGTTTTCTGTGCTACCCGGTTTTTACCATTTTATTCCTTGATTTCGGTTTGACCGTGGCCCAGTTT
>CAXHYW010000044.1:0-12589 GCA_964021475.1 uncultured Desulfobacteraceae bacterium
CTACACATAGAGGCACACTCTTTCCCTACACGACGCTCTTCCGATCTCAACGGCCCGCATAATGAAAACCCGTGCCGAATGCGGCAAATCCCGCCACCCATTGGGGCAGATGTAAAAGCCCTGGCACAGCGGCAAGCACCATTGTCACCAGCACCCAATTGCTGTATCTGTTGAGGATCATGATGGTTTAAGGTCTCCATAAAATGCAAGGGCGGCAAGACATTCCTGTAAGTGGGTCTTTCCGCTGTCAGGTTCTATCCTTGTGCCAGGCAGTTCAAGCCCGAACTCCCTGTTCTCTTCATGGGCCTTGAGCACCCACAGGCAAAGCTGGGAGAGTTTCTCCTCGACTCCGGGCACATCCACATCCGTGTATCTTATCCACATGGCCGTCTCCCCCCTGGCCCCGTCAAACTCTTTGGTGTAAAGGGCATCAAATTTGGCAAAGGCTTTCCAGGATATCCGGCTTAAGGGGTCCCCGGGTGCATACCTTCTCATGTCGGTATAGGTGCCGGACTCCGCCATTAAATGGGCCTGGCTGCCAAGGTTTTTTTCAACATAAGGCTGATCCCCCCAGGGGTTGGGGTAAACCATGCAGGAGGGAAGCGTTGCCGTGTTGATAAAGGCTTTGAATATGCCAAGGGGAAAGGTACTTTCAAGGCGTGCATCTCCCGGGGTCAGCCGCCCCCTGACAGGGGCCGGGACACCAAGGAAAACCTCTTTACCATCCCCCTTTGACAAATGATTTTCCCCTTTTTCCCTGTGGATTGAAGCGGCTGCCTTTATCCCGTGGATATCCCTTTTGGATCTGTTTTCAACATAGATCCGGTACTGGGCATCCTGTCCTGCAAACACAGGCTCGGCATCCCATTCCCCGAAAAAAACAGCTGATACATTCTTACGGGTATCGTACCACCCCACAAGGGCAATGGCTACGAGCAGAAAGGTCATGGCAAAGATCAGGTTGCTGGAAAAATTGATAGAGAGTAAAAAACCGGCAATGACAAGGCCCAAGAAACCATAACCCGAGGGAGTGGGGTAGGTTCCCACTTTCCCTGGAATCCGGCCCCTGCCCCTAAGGCTTATCTTTATATTTAATACATCCTTTGAAATTTTCATTGTGCCTTTTCCATCCTTACTCGATTTTCACCCGTGAGATGATTTCCTCCCCAGTCCGGTTTGCAGGAATTCCCCCCACAACCGGGATAAGCCTGTGGGTAACCACATGGGGCAGCACCCGCTGAATATCTCCGGGAAGCAGTGCATCCCGTCCTTCCACAAGGGCATGGGCCTTGCCCGCAATTAAAAGGCCCAGCCCCGCCCGGGTGGACAGCCCTGTCCTGAACATCTTGGAATTCCGGGTAAACTCCAGGATCCTATGCAGGTACAGAAGAACAGCCTCTGAGGCTGTGACCTGTTCAACAGCGGTTTGAAGGGAAATAAGCGCTTCAGGGGTGATCATGGGTTCCAAACCCTCGAGCATGCGCCGCCTGTCCTCCCCCCTTAACAGCTCAAGCTCTGCATCCTTGTTTGGATACCCCATGGAAATCCGTAAAAGAAACCGGTCCAGCTGGGATTCGGGAAGGGGGAAGGTGCCCACCTGGTCAGAAGGGTTCTGGGTGGCAATGGTAAAAAAGGGAGTCGGCAGATTCTTTGATTTGCCCTCCACACTGACCTGTCTTTCTTCCATGGCCTCTAAAAGAGCGCTCTGGCATTTGGGGGTGGCCCGGTTGATCTCGTCGGCCAGAAGCAGCTGGGTAAACACAGGCCCCTGGATGAAAAAAAACTCCCCCTTGTTCCTGTCATAGACGGAGCTGCCGATGATATCCCCGGGCAGCAGGTCGCTTGTGAACTGGACCCGCTGATACCCAAGGCCCAGTGTTTTGCCAAGGGCATGGGCAAGCACTGTTTTGCCAAGGCCCGGCACATCCTCAATGAGAAGATGTCCCTTGGCCAGAAGACAGGTCATGGCCATTTTAATCTGGTCTTCTTTGCCAAGGACAATGGTATTGAGCCGCTCAAATACAGGGCTAAGGAGTTTTGTCCTGTCTGGTGCAGTTTTGTTTTCTGCCATATTTATTCCTTTTTCAAGTGATTGCTTTTATAAAATTCAATTAAAAATAATAGGTACTACCAAGGTTGAGGGACCAGGATTTCCATTCAACCTCATTAAAATGAACCGTGCCGGATGTTCCGTCTGAAAAATAGGTAATGCCTGTCCCGTCATCCGCCGTGAACTTGCGCCAGGTAAAACCAAGGTCAAAGGAC
Organism: uncultured Desulfobacteraceae bacterium; assembly: GCA_964021475.1. Taxonomy (GTDB): domain Bacteria; phylum Desulfobacterota; class Desulfobacteria; order Desulfobacterales; family Desulfobacteraceae; genus NBML01. The sequence continues at coordinate 2,266 of CAXHYW010000044.1, forward strand.
CAGTTCTCAAATGGCTTATAATACTGGTTTACATAGAGGGTAAAACCGTCTCCGTCTGCCTTGTGGCGGAAGGAGACCGGATGGGCAAAATCCTCTCTCAGATTCCAGTCCGCACTGGCCTCATAATCAAGATGGTGATATTGGAATCCTGCAATTAGCCTGTATTTGTCCAAAAAATCCAATCCAAGCTCCATGCCAGCAAAGGGACCTATCCAGTCAGCATCGTATCGGCTGTTAAGCCCTGTAATATCTTCCTGAACAGGAATAGACTGAAGCCCGTTGGTAAATTTGTAATTCTGGGAATTTATTCCCAAACCCACCAATGGTTTCAGAAAAACAGATTGATTTGATGATGAAGAAAACTTGAAAACATACCCAAGATCGGCTGACAAATCATAGGTTGATCCCGTGTCTGTCTTTCCGTATGATCTTGAAAATTCGGTCATTGAGGACCGATCCGGCCCATTACCGATATAATCCGAATCCTGAACAATACCGTCCATGATGAAACCGTATACCATATCCAGGCCAAAAACCAGGCGGCTTACCGGTTCAAAAGTAAGACGGCCTCCGATCTCAAATATCTCCACATTGGACCAGGTCAGTTCGGAAGCTATGAATACCGATTCAGGCGGGTCTGTCGAAGTTGCCAACGGAAAGTAAATATTCCAGAAAAGATCATCCCGTCTGTATCCGGAAAAAAGAGAAAACCTCTTTTTGGCATTGCCCCAGGTGACTTCCCTGCCCTTGGAAACCGGCTCTTCCCAGAAAGCCTTCCAGGCTTGGTCCTTTACCGGAGTATCATGGACCGCAAGCCCGCCCGGATGCCGGCCTGTATCCTGAAGAATCACTTGGGTGGCCGCTTCCTTTTTCCCCGGGTTGAAAACAATGGTTAAAGGAATAGCTGTTCTGCCCTGTCCTGTATTACTGTGCACCATGTCCCCGTCCACTGCTGTGGAAATGGTATGGCTTTCCTTTGAGCCGGGATGAAATACAAGATCCAGTTTCACCGGCGGATCATTGCCTATCCTGTCTTGGGGACTTCCCAGAACAACGGCTGGTATGGACAAAAGCATCACAAGCAAACACCAGACAAAGGTTTTTCTCCACCAGCCGGTCAATGTGAAGTTCCTTCAAGCAGCAGGTTTTTTGCAAAATCCAGTGACGAGGCAAGGTAAAGCCATGTACCGTGACCTTTATGGCCTTTGGGCTCAAGTTGGTCGGCCTCCACTGAGGCGGCTGCCCAGTTTCCCTTCAGGAGAGACAGGTCAATCTCTTTTAATGTGGTCATTTGATTTTCAAGGCGCAGGGCAGTGATATAGTATCTGCCGTCGCTCCAGGAGGCCTTTGGAGTGGCCAGAACCCCGGGGTCGTTGAAAATGCCCACATGGGTGTTAATGGTAATGGGGACCGGCCGGATATCACCCGAAGCTTTGCGCATGGCAAATGGCTGTCTGATCTGACGGACCGCCACCCGGGTCAGTGCCGTGATTCGTTCCTGTTCGGTTTTCTTTCCAGGTGTATCTGTATCCGAGGTCGGGACATCCTTTACCGTATTTGAAAAATCTTTGTGGCTGTTATTAAAAATTTCCTCTCCCGTGGAAAGACCGAGTTTACCAAGGCGCTCTTTTGACACATCCTCACCCTGTTCCGGGGCGGTGAGTACATGGGGGGTGATGAGCAGGATCAGTTCGGTTTTCACCTTTTTTTTCTGCTGCTTTTTAAAAAAGAATCCCAGCAGAGGCACATCCCCCAGGATCGGCACCTTCTCCTCGGTCTCAAGCACAGAGGTCCGCATCATGCCGCCCACTGCAACTGTCTTTCCATCCATGGCAATGGTGGTGCCGGACAGTTTGGAGGTAGTGACCGTGTCAATTTCAACATTTTTAAGGACGCCGCCCACAATAAGCGGAATGCTGCCGCCACCTTTCTTTACACTTGAGTTCTCATGAATAATGCGCATGACAACGGACCTATCCGCGTTGATGGAGGGCAGGATGGTCAGGGTATTACCGATTTCCCGGACCTCTGTTTTGGCAACGGGCTCTGTGTTGACAATGGTTGTACCAGACCCTGTGCTTGATACCTCCTGACTTTCAAATCCTGTGGTCAACACGGTTTCCTCACCGATGAATATCTTTGCGGGATGGTTATTGGCGGCAAGGAGCATGGGGGTGGCAAGGGACTTTATATTCCCTTCGCTTTCAAGAAGCTGGATCTTCATCCTTATATCGTTGCTTAAAAGCTGAAATACCATGGTGCTGTCCGCAATGGTCGAGCCTGTTCCCATGCCGAGCAGGGCTCTTCCTACACTTGTGGCGTTGGGATTCAAAGGATTTATGGAGATGCCGTCATCGGGTCCTGTTTGATTGCTTCCCGTGATGTTGCTGATGTCAAAGGCCGACTGAAAATCATCGGTGAGCTCAACCGCGAGCACCTTCATTTCCAGGAGCACTTCCGGTACCTGGAGGTCGGACTGTTCTACAATTTTTGCGATTTCCTCCATGGCGGTTTCATCTGCCGTTCTGACAAACAGCATATTATGAACCCGGTTCACACTCAGATAAATGGGGGACTCTTCCCTTTGAATCACATCGGCCACAGCATCGGCTGACACCGACTGGACCTGTCTGCCCTGTCTGCCCCCCATCCGAGCCAGTTGATTCGGTGTCAAGATGTTTGCCGAATTCAATGCCCACTGGTTCAGATCCTGGTCATTACGGCTTGACGTGTTGTTGGAGCTGCTGTTGTTCGAACTGTTATTGTTTGAGTCATCGGATGAAGAATCATCACCCCCCATATCAAGACCTTCAATTTCATAATCATCCTCAAACTGTCTGCCCATAAACTCCAGGTTGACCCTGGATCCGAACAAATCCTCTATGGTGGTGGCAGCTGTTTTCACATTGAGATACTTTAATTTGAACATCCGGGTGGGTTCATATTTAAAAACAACAATATCCCTCTGGTACTCCCTGGCCGTCATGATGATATAGACCCCGGTTTCAGTGTTGTACCGATACCAGAGTCCTGAAATACGGCAGATACTATCAACGATCTGGTCCACGTTCAGCTTGTTGACATATATGCTCACAAGGGTTTCCCCGGCCTCTCTGGTGGTGATGATGTTGATCCCGGTGGCCTCGGAAATCACGCGCACCGCATCCTGGACCATGACCTCCTTGAATTCTATTTCCCCAAGGCGTGTCCTGGATGCACTGCCTGTTTTGGACACATCTGCCGACATTGCCGGCAGTGAAAAGGCAAAAATTAAAAAAAATACAAGCCCGATCACAACAGACTTGGTTTTCACGTTTGTATCAAAGGTCATTCATATTCTCCTATCTGACAATGAAAAGCTTTCCCAACGCGCCGGACTCAACAACAAGATGCCGCCTCCCAATCTTTTTTATCCGTATAAAGGTATCATATCCCATGTCCTGGAGGCCGATGGTGTCGCCTTCGGTGACCATATGAAGGCCGCCGCCTTCAATATCGATCAAAGCAATTACACGGTTTGAGTCGTCTCTTATATGCCCGCGCAAAGACATTTTCGGCATTTTTCCAGGCAGGTCCGAGGGCACAAAGACCATCCCATCCCCTGCAACCACATTTTTTTGTTCCTTGTTTCTTACCAAAGCTTTGTTTTTTTCCTGCATCAGGCCCGAAGGCATAAACGGATCCCTTTTTTCCTCTTTGACCGCTTCTTTTTGGGTGAGTTCACCGTAAACTCCGTCATCTACGTCCTCCTCGGCGGCCAAGACGTCGATCTTTGTTCCAGGCAGGGGGCTGCCGGAAGTTTTAGAATATTGTTCAAGAAGCCAATTGTCGGATTTTAACCTGTCTGTATTCAGCCGGATGGTTTTTACCTGCCGCCCACCGGTGCCATCCTTTTCAACAACAGACACCCGTCCCTTTCCTTTGTGCTCTCTGTATGGGATCTCCGAATCCGGTGTTTCCTGCCCCTCCCCCTGGACGGGGACCTCATTTTCCGGGTAACCCGGTACTGGAGACAACAGGAGAAATAAACCTGTAATGCTTAAAAAAACAGCCTCTTTGATGCGATACCCTCTCAATTTAACCCTCTCCTTCACCCTTACATCCCTCCCTTGGACACGGCCATAACCGCTTCAAACAGGGACTTGTATACAAAAAAAGCAATCCCTCCCACCCCCAGAATAAGGGCCGGTTCAACAGCTGCGGCAAGAAAATTGGTCTTCCTGACAAGCTCTTTTTTATAATACTCACCCAAAGCGTTCATCACATAATCGAGCTGACCGCTGTTTTCACCCACTGCCACCATGTGCCGGACCATGTCCGGAATAAATTTCTGGGTAAGGGCTTTGGACAAAGAGACTCCGTCAAGAAGGGCATCCCCGGCAATTGCAAATTTTTTTGCCATGACTGCGTTGCCAACGACTCCCTTGGTGATGCGCAGGGCATCCAGGGCTGTCACCCCGCTTTCAAGGAGCATGGCCATTGTCCATGATGCGCTGGCAACCCCTGTGAAAACAAGAATTTTTCCAATAATGGGAACCCTTAGCAAAACCCCGTCAATGATATATTTTCCCTTGGGTGTGGTGTATGCAGCGAGGGTGAGAAAAAGCCCAATTCCTGCCAGCCCCCCGTAAAAAACACCGTAACGGATCACCCAGTCGGATATATCCATCAGCATCTGGGTGCTTGCCGGAAGCTGGGTCCCCCTGGATGTTAAAAATATGGTAAATTTGGGGATGACATAGACCACCACCAGGATGACCAGGGCAATGGAGCTTATGAACACAATACCCGGATAGAACATGGCCATCACAAGGTTTCTTTTCAGCTCCTTTGCCTGCTCAATATTGTCTGCAATTTTTTCCATGATATAATCAAGGTTCCCGGATTTCTCGCCACTGGCAATGAGGTTGACCATCATGGGGGTGAAAACTTTTTTCTCACCTGCCATGCAGGCACTGAAGGGTTCCCCCCGCCTCAACTCTTTTGAGATACGCTTTAGCGCCCGTTGCATGCTGTACTTACGCTGCATGCCCTCTGCCACCTCCAGGGCGGAAACAAGGGTGAACCCGGCCCGAATCATGAGGGCAACCTGCCTGAAAAAGATAACCAGATCAGAGGATCCCACCGGGACATACCGGGTTAAATTTAAAAACAGACCATATCTTTTAATGAAAGCGAAAAAGACATTTTCAAAGGCATTTTCCCCGGGCTTTGACTTGGTCACAAACACGGAGCGGTCCTTTAACAAACGGATCATATCCCGCTCCGAGTCCGCCTCGATGTTCCCTTTGACCTTTTCCCCCCTGGGGTTAAGACCCATGTAAGAATATATTGGCATGGTTTATTTACTCCCCTGTCCTTAAATGCCTGACATCCCCAAGGGCCACAATGCCGTCAACCACCTTTTCGCTGGCATCCTGCCAGAGGGTGGTATGGGCCTTGGCCGTTTTGGCGATGGCCTCTTCTCCGGCCCCTTCGGTGATGGCGATCCTCAAAGCGTCATCAATCCACAGGGTTTCAAATATGCCGATGCGGCCCCTGTTTCCCGTGCCGTTGCAAAAGGCGCATCCAACTGCCTCGTATAGGTCCACATCCGCCCCCCTGTCCAGACCCAGGAGTAAAACTTCATTTTCATCGGCTTTCCTGACTTTTTTGCACCTGCTGCACAACTTTCTTGCCAGGCGCTGGGCCATGACGGCAACAAGGGTGGATCCGATGAGAAACCGTTCCGCCCCCACATCCACAAGCCGTGTCACAGCTCCCACCGCATTGTTGGTGTGCAGGGTGGACAAAACCAGATGCCCTGTCATGGCAGCCCTTAAACTAATTTCAACGGTTTCGGAATCCCGGATCTCCCCCACCAGGATGACATCGGGATCATGGCGTAGAAAGGACCTCAATGCCTGGGCAAAGCTGACCTTGCCTGTGACCTGGACCTGGCTGATCCCCTGCACTGGCTGTTCCACGGGATCTTCAACAGTAAGAATGTTCATCCTGTCCATGTCAAGCTCCTTGATTGCGGCATATAGGGTGGTTGACTTGCCGCTTCCCGTGGGACCTGTCACCAGTATCATGCCATGGGGGGTGGTGATTGCCTGCCGGAACTTTGCCAGCATTCCGGCACTCATGCCCAGCTCTTTCAGGGACAACAGCCCTGTGTCATCCCCCAGAATCCGCATGGTGCATCTTTCACCGAATTTTGTGGGAATGGTGGCCACCCGGATATCGATGGGGTCAATATTCCAGCCATCAATGGCATAGGCCATGGCACCGTCCTGGGCCATGCGCTGCTCGGCAATGTCCAAACCTGCCAATACCTTTATCCGGTTTAAAATGGGCATCTCCTCTGTCTTGGAATACTTTCTGTGGAACTCCTGCATTTTTCCGTCCACCCGGATACGAATGCGCATGAGATCCTCCTGGGGTTCAAAATGAATATCCGACCCCCGCCTCAGGTAAATCTCCCGCATGATCTCGTCTAGAAGAACTACAGGATCACTCTCCTCCTCCAGCCCCCTTGTCCCTGCCATGGCGCCTTCAATGGCTGCAGGAAAGCTTAAACCGGCCTTGAATATGGTGCCTGTGACCCGCTCCACCCGTTCAAGGCTCATCCTGTCGTCCGGATCTGCCAGGGCAACCATGGGATAGCCATCTATTTTCTTTTGCACGGGCATAAACAGCCGCTGCCGGAACAATTTTGGGGGAAGAAGATCCATGACTTCCCTGTCCGGTACCAGTTCCCAAGGGTTGAGGTAGGCCATGGAGCGAATCTGTGAAAGGGCCTGGTAAAGAGCGCTTTGGGGAAAACGTTTTTCCCTTGTCACAATCTCGATGATTTTTAACCGCTCCCGTTTTGCCCCCCGCTTAAACTCTTCAAGTTCTTCGGGGGTAAAAAGGCCGACTTCCATGCCGGCCCCAAGCAGGGTAGCGTCACTCACTGCCATGGTTAAAAATTCTCCCTTGCAGACACGGATGCAACCAGCCTGTCAAACAATCCTGGGTTTTCACACTGGGCCAGGGCATCGTTCCTGTCGATTTTCCGTAATTTCACAAGTCTTGCCAGGTACTGGTCCATTGTCCACATGCCGTCCTTTGACCCTGCCTCCATCATGGAGTAAAGCTGGCGGGCCTTGGAACTTTTTATCAGGTTGGCAGCACCTCTGGTGATCCTTAACATCTCAAGGGCTGCAATCCTTGCCTTTTGGTCCCAGGTTGTCAAAAGCCGCTGGGCAATCACCGCCTTTAACACCATGGAAATCCTATGTCTGGCCACATCCTGTTCATCCCCAGAAAAACTGCCGATCAACCGCTCCACCGCTCCCACGGCCTCGCCTGAGTGGAGGGTGGAAAAAACCAGGTGCCCTGTTTCCGCCGCCACAAGGCAGGCCTGTATGGTCTCAATATCCCTCATCTCCCCCACCATGATCACGTCAGGGTCTTCCCTTAAAGCATCCCTGACAGCATGGGCAAAATCAGGTACATCCGAATGAACCTCCCGGTGATGGATAAGGCTTTTTTTATTCTGGTGAATGAACTCAACCGGATCTTCAACCGTTAAAATATGGCAGTCCCTTTTGGTATTTATTTCATCTATGATCAGGGAAAGGGTGGTGGATTTACCACTTCCGGTGGCACCGGTCACAAGGACCAGGCCGGATTTCAAATATGCAAGTTCCTTTAATTGTAAAGGCAGGCCCATCTGTTCAAAGGACTTGAGGTTCTGGTCCAGATACCGCACAGCCATGGCAGGACGACCAAGCTCCCGATAAATGTTCACCCGAAACCGTCCCCCTTCTGCCATGGAATACCCGATGTCAGCGGTAAAGTATTTCCCATATCCCTGTTTCTGCTGCTCGGTCATGATATCATTGGCCATTCCCATGATATCTTCGGCTGAAAACGGGGTCACCCCACGTTTTTCAAGGCGGCCGTGTATCCTGTAGCAGGGAATGTCTCCCACGGTAAGGTGGAGGTCCGAGGCCTTTAATTTAACACAGTCCCTGAGCAGTTTTTCAAAATTGGTTCTGTTCATATCCCCCCTAAATCGACATCTCTATATTGATGTAAAGCCTGCCGTCCATGGCAACTTTTGAGCTTAATTCTTTCACGCCGGCCCCTGAAATCGGAAAGGCATAGACCTTGAAATTGACCACTGCAGAAAAAAAGGAAAGATCTTCAAGTCCCCTCAAAAAATTAATAAAATCCCAAAACCCCCCACGCCCTTTGAGCAAAAGAATGGGCCTGCCGAACTCCGGGTCCACCCCGGGATCATCAATATTGGAAAAAATTTGTTTTCTGGAGATAGAAGAAAGGACAATCCCGGATCTTTCAGCCAGATTGGATATTTCAAGTAAAAGCTGCTGGCGCATCTGGTCTGAATCAAGGGGGGCAAAGCCTGTTTCAAGATCCTCCGAGGCAATGGTGTAGTCTTTCATCTGTTCATCAATTTTTTTTATCTTTTTTTGAAGACTTTTGATACTGGGCATATCCGGTATATCCGGAAGGGCAGCCCTTTTTTCAATCCTGTCTTGTTTCCGGCTTAAAAACTGGTCTGCCTTGTCATACCTGTTTTTAGTCCTGGGATATACGGCAAGGCTGTACACGACAAACACCAGGAATATAAAAAAAAGTTTGTAAAGCAGCCTGTCCTTTTTGGACATGGATTTCCATTTGCCAATCATTTTTTCCCCCCTTTGGGTTCCGGGGCACCGGAAGACTTTCGGACAATCTTTATTTCCGCGTAATACCCGTCAATCCCGGAAAAGCTGGACTCGGTCACCCGTGTATCAGCCACATGAAACTCCCATTTTTTTAGAGCAGCACCCAGGTTTTTTGCAAAACCCTGGGCATCCGAGCTTTCAAGGGACCATGTCTGGATAACAAGGGTGGTTCTCCTGTTCTCCTCGGAAATACCTATGATCAGGATCTCATCGGTGACCGTGCTGCCGATGGCTTCAAGGATATCAGGGACCTCATTGCGCCGTGCCATGATCACATTTTCTAGCAGGTCCTTGAGCCGTTTGGCCTCTTCAAGGGTACCGGTTTTTTTTTCATACTCAAGCCGGACCGCCTCGGCCTCTCTGAAATTGCTTTCCAGGTCCCGCTTCATCTTCATCTTCTTTTTAAATTCCATCTCCGCAAGTTCCAGGGCCCACTCCATTTCATTGGCCCGTTTATTCAGATAGGTCTCTGAGCCGACAATGACACAGAGGACAACAATGAGCAGGGAAGCCACCCAGAAATTTGCAGACTTCCAGACAGGCGGCGGCGGGTCATCGGCATCTATTTTAACAAGACCTGTTACCCCGAGACCTGCATTGAAAAAGGAGGCACAGGCTCCTGCCATGGAGGGATACACCCCTGAAAAGTCTTTATATGCGCCTGGCATGCCCTGGGCAGCCAGGCGCACCTTGATATTTTTAGACTCAAAAAATTCCATGAACCCTTCAAATACCTGGTTGAAAAAAGGGGGAAAAGAGATGAAAATATGGGAGGTTCCCGGCCTGATGGACCGTTCAACCACCTCGGTCAAAAGAGCTATATCCACAGTCCCATGTTTCAGGGGTTTCATGGAAACAGATTCAATTCGTTTACCGTATCCGTCAAAAAGGGCAAACCGATCCTGGCAGACATCCAGAAAAAGCCATCCTTCTGAAGGGGGCTCAATCATGGCATTGGCCACGCCCAGACGGGGGAAATACCAGGCACAGCTCAATTTATTCTGGGCAAAGGCCCTGTTCCACATCTGCCGGATGGTATTGTCGATGCCTGCACCCATCCACATGAAACTTCCGGATTCCTCACCCGTGGCCCCAAAGGGTGCCCAGCCCGTGACAAGGTCATCGCTGAGTTCAGAAACCGAGTCCAGCAGGGTGTGGGCTTTTGCCAGATCCTCTTTTCCCGCAATGGCTTCAAATACAGAAGCGTCTCCGGGCCGTCCTGATTCCTCCGCCCTTTTTCGTTCTTCCATGGAGATGCAGCCTGAATCCTGGAGCAGGGATCCCATATCCACAAATTCGGTCTGGGAAAGGAAAAGTTCTTCCAGCTCATATTTCACCATGTTCAGCATCTGCTTGGCAGGTGTTTTCTTTTTAGGATCCACGGGAAGGGAGATGATATCGGCCAGGGCAAAGGGAGTGATGAACACGCAAATTTTGGGAAGCTTGCCAGCCTGCTCCTTAAGAAGTTCCAGAGCTTTGGCAACTACAACAGCAGGGTCGGGATCAACAGCCCGGACAATCTTTCCCATCTCAGGCTTTGACAACACCCCCCTTCTGGCAATGGCGGCATAAAGGGTCATGCCCGTGGATTCAAAAACAATCAG
>CAXHYW010000045.1:0-12555 GCA_964021475.1 uncultured Desulfobacteraceae bacterium
ACCCACTATAATCGATAAATCAAAATATTGTCAATACGGCAAACCTTTCAGCAAACCTTTCAGCAAATCGGACGCATGACCTTTTTTAAAAAAGGCTTGACAAGATTGAGTCATATTATAATATTGAGGAAAATTATAATACTGAATCTAATTCAGTTGCTTTTCAACCAGAACCACCGCCTGTCAACTCGGATACTGAAAAGGCAGTTATAGCCGGATCACATCTGTATTATTATATGATAATGAGGAGGAGGGAAAAATGGATCTCGAGCTTGAAAAAAATTTAATTCAGCGGGTTGCGCTAGGAGACATGTTCAGAAGACGCGCCAATGAAACCCCCAACAGAATCGCCCTAAGAGATTATAAAGGACCGGGCGAAGTGTCATACACCTGTAAAGAACTGAATCAGAAAATTAATTGCTTTGCCAGTGCCGCAAGGAAAAACGACTTTGGCAAAGGCAGCAAAGTGGCCCTTCTCGGACTTAATTCAGCAGAATACCTGATTGCACTGTATGGTTGTGCAAAGGCCGGAATCACAGCGGTTCCCATTAATCCCGGCATTGCCCCGGAAGAAATAATCTTTGTACTCAACCATTCCGAAGCGACCTGTTTGGTGGTGGACAGCTTGCTGGTTCCCCTCATTGACAAAATCTGGGATCATTTACCGGGTATCCGTCAGATGGTCTGCATCAAAACGGGTGATGAAACGGTTTCCAAAAGGTATACCCCCTTTGAAAATTTCCTTGCCCAGGGGTTACCCGATGAAGTGGATGATGTAATCATTCAGGATCGGGATATTTTCCAGATTCTCTATACCAGCGGAACCACGGGAAAACCAAAGGGGGTTCTCATTTCCCATCTTGGGGTCTATATTTCAGCCCTGTCCACAGCCATTGGATTTGGACTTAAACCCGGGCATTCTGCCACCACAATCCTGCCCATTTTTCACTGCGCACAGCAGGCCGTGACCTATTCTGCACTGAACGTCGGTGGATCTGTTTCCATTTTCAGGCAATTTGAGCCGGGTCATGTAATGAAAATCATTGAAAAAGATCAACTGAATCTGATCTTTGCCCTGCCCATTATGTACCGTGCCATGATGGGTCATCCCGATGCCCTCACCCGAAACTGGGATCATCTTAAAACTTGCATCTTCGGCATGGCACCCATGGATCAAAACACCCTGAAAAAGGGCGTTGAGATATTCGGGGCCGACTTCATGCTGGGCACTGGCCAGACAGAATGCTTTCCTGCCACCAATGTGTTTCGCGCCAGTGAAAATTTAGATAAACAAGGAAATTACTGGGGCACATCAACCTTGTCCCTGGATACCAGTGTTATGGATGAGAACGGCAATATCCTTCCTCCGGGTGAGGTGGGCGAAATTGTCTGGCGGGGGCCCTCTGTTATGGAAAGTTATTACAAGGATGAAGAGGCCACCCTGGAAAGTCGAAAATTTGGCTGGCATCACTCCGGAGATCTGGGCTGTTTTGATGAAGACGGACAATTGCTCTTTGTGGACCGTAAAAAAGACATGATCAAAACAGGGGGCGAAAATGTGGCCTCCATCAAGGTGGAACTTGCGATCCTGGGTGATCACAGGGTGGACCAGGTGGCTGTGATTGGACTGCCTGACGAACGCTGGGTGGAGGCGGTGACCGCTTTTGTAATACCGGTCAAGGGCAGCCAGATCACGGAACAAGATATTATACAATTGTGTAAAAAGACACTGGGAAAGTTTGAAGTACCCAAGAAGGTAATTTTCATGGATAACTTTCCTGTGACATCCACAGGCAAAATCAGAAAAAATATTTTGCGGGAAACCACATCTGTGGTGGATACAATAGCAGACAAATAACCCTTAAATAATACCAGGAAGAAAAAAATGAAGAAATTATGCCGGGAACTTGCCAGGGAATACGAAGCCATTGACGATATGGTTAAAGAGTTGAGTGATGCCCAGTGGGAATCAAAAACCCCCTTTTATGACTGGACCATACATGATGAGATCTGCCATATCACTTATTTTGATGATAAGGCAAACCTGGCGGCAACAGATCCGGACGGCTTTAATAAAGATATGGCAAAAATCTTTGAAGGCATTACAAGCTATGAGGATTTTTTTGAAAAATCATTAAAAAACCTGAAAAAGCTCTCCCCGAAAGAACTGATGAAATACTGGATCAGCGAAAGAACAAGAATGATCGGCACACTTGAGTTACTTGAGCAGACAGACAAAATCCCCTGGTATGGTCCACCCATGAATGCCAAATCATTTGTAATTGCAAGAATAATGGAAACCTGGGCCCATGGGCAGGATATTGCGGACACCGTAAAACACACGAGAAAACCAAGTGATCGGCTAAAATATATTGCCGAAATAGGCATTAAAACATTTGGCTGGTCCTATGTGAACCGACAGCGTGAAAAACCATCCCAAAAGTGCCGGGTTGAACTTACAAGCCCATCCGGTGAGACCTGGATCTGGAATGAAGATCAAAGGGAAAACCTGGTGACGGGGAGCGCTGAAGACTTCTGCCTCGTGGTCAGCCAGAGAAGACATATTGATGATACCGGCCTTAAAACAAAGGGGGAAATTGCCCGGGAATGGATGTTGATTGCCCAGGCATTTGCCGGTCCTGCCGAAATGGGTCCCGATGCTGGCAAATTTAAATAATGTTGCTCACAATAAATTGAAACTTTAAAGGAGGCTCACCATGGGGTTTGACATGAACTTCAAAGGCGATTATCAGAAATATTTCACAAAAGAACATGACCTTGTACGAAAATCCATGAGGGAATTCATTAAAAAAGAAGTTATTCCCAACATCAATGAATGGGAAGAAAATGGTGAGTTCCCAAAGGAAATGTATCAAAAGACAGGAGAGCTTGGTTTCTTGGGAATTGGATATCCGGAAGAATGTGATGGAACGCCGGGTGATGTTTTCATGAAAATTGTTGCAGGCGAAGAGTTGATGCGTTCTACCTCGGGCGGATTTGTTGCGGGAATCGGCTCCCTTGACATTGCAATCCCACCGATCGTCCGGAAAGGAACAGATGAACAGATAGAAAAATTTGTTAAACCTGTGATTGCAGGCAAGAGAATAGCAGCACTTGGCATCACCGAGCCGGGGGGCGGTTCGGATGTTGCAAACCTAACCACCACGGCTGTCCGGGATGGTGATCATTATATTGTTAACGGCAGCAAAACATTTATCACAAGCGGCATCAGGGCAGATCAGTTGACAACAGCCGTCAGAACCGGAGAAGAGAATGCCCATGGCATCAGTATGCTGGTTATTGAATCTGATACGCCGGGTTACTCCGTGTCAAATAAACTTAAAAAAACAGGATGGTGGGCATCTGATACCGCCCAGATTTTTTTTGATAATTGCCGGGTTCCGGTTTCCAATCTTCTGGGTGAAGAAAATCAGGGTTTTTACTATATCATGGATAATTTCCAGAGTGAGCGCCTTCAAATTTGCGTCATGGCATATATGACCGCACAACTGGCCCTTGAAGAGGCGATCAAGTATGTCAAAGAAAGAAAAGCCTTTGGAAAAACCCTGAACGGATTCCAGGTAACCCGTCATAAATTGGTTGACATGGCAACCCAGGTTGAAGTGGCCCGGGAATTTACATACAGGATTGCGGCTAAAATCAATGCCGGAGAAAACATGGTCAAAGAAATTTCCATGGCAAAAAACTTTGCATGCTCGGTCAGTGACAAGGTCACCTACGATGCTGTCCAGCTTTTCGGCGGTTACGGATATATGAGAGAGTATGTTGTTGAAAGACTTTACAGGGATAATCGCATTCTTTCAATCGGCGGCGGCACAACTGAAATCATGAAGGAAATCATATCCAAACTAATGTAGATATTGCAACCTTATTGAACGGAGGTAAATTGATGACTGAAACAATGAAACCCAGGTTTGAGAGCGGTGAGCAATTTTATGATACTGCATTTTACGATTTATACACAAAACTTAATTATCCGCCCCCATGGATCCAAGAGGGAAAAAATTATTCTCCCAATGACGCATATTCCATAATGCATCCGACCTGGATGCCCGATACAATCCCTGCCACACCGGATTTCTCGATTTATGAACTCTTTCAAAAAACCGCAAAAAGATCCCCTGATGAAATTGCCGTCATTTTTCTTGATAAAAAAACAACCTACAAAGAGCTTGATCAGTTTATTGGTAAATATGCAACCTTACTAAAAAACCTGGGTGTAAAAAAAGGGGATGTTGTTGCGGCGATCCTGCCCAACTCCCTTCAGCATATCCTGGCCTTTTATGGTGCCGCAAAAATAGGGGCGGTACATAGCCCGATAAACGTGATGTACCAGACCGATGAAATCGCTTACCAACTTGCTGATTCAAACGCAAAAACGATCGTGATACTCGACCTTTTTTATGGAAAGGTCAAGGAACTCCACGACAAGAAACTATTTGAGAATATTATTGTAACAAATCTCAAAGACTATGCGGCAAAAGATGCCGTTGTTTCAGACGCAATTAAACCCCTTTTTGATATTCCAAAACAGCAAATCCCTGGCACAATTGATATGTTCGATGGAATAAAGAATTTGACGCCCACAGAATCAAGCTATGACAGCTCTCCAAAACAAGATATTGCACTTGTGCTTTATACAGCCGGAACAACAGGGCCGTCAAAAGGTGTTGTGGTCACCCATTTTAATGCTGTCTACAATTCAATCTCCCATACCCATGCATTTAAAAATTGGAATCATGAAGTAAATTTTTCAATTATGCCAATGTTTCACACAGCCGGGTATTACCTCCATTTATTGCCGGTTTTATACCAGGGAGGAACGGTAATTCCGATCCCAATGTTTGATGTAAAAGATGCATTCAGAATTATTGAAACCTATAAAGTAAATGTGATTTTTGCGCCGCCAACCTTATATATTGCAATGTTTGGCCAAAAAGAACTCACAGAAAAACACGATCTATCAAGCCTGATCTTTACAATTGCCTGTGGCGCACCAGTGCCCCATGCAGTTCAAAAAGGCTGGCTTGAGCTTACGGGCATTAAGCTGGTCAGCGGCTGGGGAATGACGGAAACAAATTCCGGCGGGATCATGTCAATTCCCGGCATCAAGGAAAAATCAGAATCAATCGGTGTTCCTATTATTTCTGAAACGAAAATCATTGATGAGAAGGGCAATATTGTTCCCAGGAATGAAGAAGGTGAAATCGCATACAGGGGTCTCCAGCTGGCAGGGGGATACCTGAACAAAAAAGAACAAACCAAGGAATCATTTCTTCCTGATGGATGGTTCAAAACCGGAGATAGGGGATTTATCGACACTGAAGATTTTATTCATTTTGTTGACCGGATAAAGGACCTGATTATTGCCTCGGGATATAACCTTGCACCGACAGAAGTTGAAAATGTTATCTATCAGCTCCCCGGGGTTGCAGAAGCGGCTGTTATCGGTATTCCAGACGAATACCGCGGCGAAACCGTCAAAGCGGTTGTGGTATTAACACCTGAAGCTAAAGAGAAGGTTACCCCGGAGGATATTATTGACTATTGCCGCAAACACCTGGCCACCTTTAAAGTTCCCCGGGTGGTTGAAATAAGAGATGCGCTTCCGAAAAGTGCTGTTGGAAAAATTCTGAGACGCGCTTTAAGGGAAGAAGTGACCGGCTGACACAATTCGTATTTTTTTAACAGTCTTACACTATTATATCCATTAAATAAAAGGGAACACCGTTTAAAAACCCAAAAGAAACAAGATTTGTTTTTTTAAAGGCGATGGGGGCACTCCCCTGCCATCGCCTTTAAAATCAGTATCATATATAAGTTTTTATTTTGTAACACGTATAAGTGTATGCCTTAAAACGATCACCAAACACAATTATCAGCCAAAATAATGATCCTCACTAACATACTGTATATTCAATTAAAAACCCCATCATAACACCGGATTCAAAACCAACTTTAAAAGTCATACAATTTTTTGCTTGACATTTTAACAGTCAGACTTTAGAATTTCACTTAATCTTTGATGAAAGCGTGATCAGGGCAGTTTTTTGAACCAACAAAAAGGCAAGAAATGGCAAATTTGATCAAAATAGAAGCCCGGAAAACTCAGATCCTCAAAACAGCTGAGCGTATGTTTGGGGAAAAGGGATTCCAGGATACAACCATATCTGAAATTGCCAAAGAAGCTAAAATCTCAGAAGCCTCTATCTATGAGTATTTTTCCACAAAAGAAGGCCTTTTATTTTCCGTCCCGACAAAAAATGCATCCGAACTTTTTAAATTAATGGAATTCCATCTTAAGCTCATCAGGGGGGCGGGAAACAAACTGAGATCCATTATTTCCATTTTCCTTACAACCAATGAAACAAACCCTGATAATGCATCAATTCTCATGCTTATCCTGAAGCACAATAAAAAGTTTTTGAATACAAAAGGCCATTTGGAAATTAAAAAAGGATTGCGAATCATTGATGATACCATTCAAGAAGGAATTAATGCGGGGGAATTTAAGAATGATATTAATGTTTATCTCACCCGTTCAATTATTATCGGAACCATGGAACACCTTGTCACCAGCTGGCTCATGACAGGAAAACCTGAACATCTTGTTACCTTGGTAGATCCCATGATTGACACGTTTATCCAAGGAATTTCATGCAAAAACAAACAACCGATATGAGACACATTAAAGGAATGCGAAAAATCAAGCAAAGAGGATTAATCAAGCCAATATTATTATTTTTAAACCATATAATAAAAGGTGAAAAAGTATGGATGTCATTGAAAGTAAAATTGATGTAAATTCAGAAGAGTACAAGAAAAATTATAAAGACTTAACCGCTCTTGTTGATGATCTGAGCTGTGAACTCACCCGATCCTGGGATGAAAGAAGTGAAAAATCCCGGCAGAGGGAAAAAGAGTCGGGCAAGCTTCCGGCAAGGAAGAAACTGGAACTTCTCCTGGATAAAAACACCCCTTTTCTTGAGCTTGCCCCCCTGGCCGCCAAAGGCATGTATGACGGAAAAATTCATAAAGCCGGAATCATCGTTGGCATCGGCATTGTTTGCGGCCGGGAAATTCTGATAAGCTTGAATGATGCCACCATCAAGGGAGGGTCATCCTATCCCCTTTCCGTGAAAAAATCCATCAGAGCCCAAACCATTGCAATGGAAAACCGCCTGCCATTCATCAACTTAATGGATTCAGCCGGAGCTTACCTCCCCTTACAATCGGAAATTTTCCCGGATGCCAATGACGGCGGAAGGGTTTTTTATAATCAGGCCCGAATGTCAAAAATGGGGATTCCTCAAATCGTCGGCGTTATGGGGCTTTGCACAGCGGGTGGCGCTTATGGCGTGGCCATGTGCGATGAAATTGTACATGTGAAGGATCATGGGGCAATATTTCTTGGAGGACCGCCCCTTGTTCTGGCTGCAACCGGAGAAGAGGTCACCGCCGATGAACTGGGAGGGGCTGAACTTCATTGTTCTGAGTCAGGTGTTTCCGATTATTTTGCGGATAGTGATGAAGAGTGCATTGAAATGATCCGAAAAATAGTAAAAAACCTTCCTGAAAATGAGAAATCAAAGCTTTCCATGATGGAAGTTGAAGAACCGGCCTATGATCCAAAGGAGCTGTATGGAATCGTCAGCTCGGATCTTTCAAAGCCCTATGACTGCAGAGAAGTGATCGCCAGAATTGTTGACGGAAGTAAATTTTTAGAATTCAAGGAAATGTACGGCCCCACCCTGGTAACCGGCTGGGCTCACATTCACGGATATCCCGTCGGCATATTGGCCAATAATGGAATACTATTTTCTGACAGTGCTGAAAAAGCAACCCAGTTCATCCAACTTTGTGACAAGAGAAAAATTCCCTTGCTGTTCCTTCAAAATATTAACGGTTTTATCATTGGCCGTGAATATGAAGCCGGCGGAATTACGAAAAACGGTCATAAGATGGTGAACGCAGTTTCAACGGCAACGGTTCCCAAATTTACGGTTATCATTGGGGCTTCCTTTGGTGCGGGAAACTACGCCATGTGCGGCAGAGGGTATTCTCCAAGATTCTTGTGGATGTGGCCAAATGCACAGATTGGTGTAATGGGAGGCGCACAAGCCGCTGATGTACTCATCACCATTACAAACGACCAAAGAAAAAGAGCGGGTCAGGCAGAAATGACCCAGGAGGAAATTGATTTCATAAAACAACCGGTAATTGATGCCGCATTCAAAGAAGGGAACGCATACTATAGTACCGCAAAACTGTGGGATGACGGCATCATTGATCCTGCAAAAACAAGAGATGTTTTAGGGCTTGCCATTTCTGCCGCATTAAATGCCCCCCTAAGAGACGATGAACCCGGATTTGGCATTTTCAGAATGTAATAGGCATGGCCGGAGCATGGTATTTAATCTTGGCCACAATGAAAATTGGAACTCCCATGATTGCATAACCTTCGGTGAGAGTTTCATATAAAACCAGGAAAATAAAATTATGTTTAAAAAAATATTAATAGCAAATCGGGGTGAAATTGCCCTTAGAATAATAAATACCTGTAAAGATATGGGGATTGAAACCGTATCCGTTTATTCCGATGTGGATGAAAAAGCAATCCACGTTCTCTCCTCGGACGAGGCGGTTTACATTGGTGCTCCAGAACCTTCCGAGAGTTATCTTAACATTGACAAAATCATTCGAGCAGCAAAACTAAGCAACGCAGAAGCCATCCACCCCGGTTATGGGTTTCTTGCTGAAAATGCAGATTTTGCAGCCAGATGTGAACAAGAAGATATTGTATTTATAGGTCCTTGTGCAAAAGCCATCAGGGATCTTGGCGATAAAATAACCTCCAGAAAAATAATGGTGGAAAGCCAAGTCCCTGTAACGCCCGGTCTCACAAACACAGAAGCCGACCCGGATGTTATGGCAAAGGAAGCTGAGAAAGTTGGATATCCTGTTCTCATAAAAGCCACCGCCGGCGGCGGTGGAAAAGGGATCAGAATCGTAAACTCACCCGATGAAATGGCGGAAGCCTGTGCTTCTGCATCAAGGGAAGCATTAAATGCCTTTGGCAACGGTGAAATCTATCTTGAAAAATTTTTTACAAATGCAAGACATATTGAATTCCAGATTTTAGCAGATTCCTTTGGAAATACCATCCATGTATTGGAGCGGGAATGCTCAATCCAGAGACGTCATCAAAAAATAATCGAAGAAACACCCGCAAATGTCTTAACACCTGCACTTCGGGAAGAAATGGGAGCTGCGGCTGTGGCAGCGGCAAAAGCGGCCGGCTATGTAAATGCCGGAACCGTTGAATTCCTGTTGGATTCGGAAAATAAATTTTATTTCCTTGAAATCAATACAAGGCTTCAGGTTGAACACCCGATTACGGAGATGGTCACCGGTATTGACCTTGTGAGACAGCAATTGGAAATCGCTGCCGGCAATAAACTGTCACTCACACAAAAAGATATTGTGAGCCGTGGCCATGCCATTGAATGTAGAATCTATGCGGAAGATCCGGCAAATGGATTTTTCCCTTCCCCGGGAAAAATTGAATTTCTAAAAGAACCCAAGGGTCCGGGCATCAGAAATGATTGCGGCGTTTATACGGGGTTTGAAGTACCCGTGGAATACGATCCCATTATTTCAAAACTGGTTGTCCATGCTGAAACCCGTCCCCAGGCCATTGATAAAATGGTGAAGGCCCTAAAAGACTATATTATTTTGGGCGTCAGAACCCCCATTGATTTTCTGATGGATGTTATGAAATCACAGCCATTTTCAAAGGGGGATGTTTATACAAATTTTATTGAAACCCATTTTCCGGACTGGTCAGAAAACTTTGATGAGTCGGATATTGCGGCAATTGCCTATGTTCTGGATGAAATGTGCGGGAAAAAAATAGTTACCGGCACTTCCGGGTACAATGAGCAAACGCCTTTTAGTACTTTAGGGAACTGGAGGCTTTAAGCAAACAAAGGAGGCAAACAAATGGAATACAAGCTTAAAATAAAAGAAGAAACCCTATCGATTGATATCAAGTGCCATGAAGAAAACACAGCCAAAGCGATCATAGAAGACCAGGAATATGATCTGAAATATTCCCGAATATCTGAAAATGAATTGCACCTGATGGTGAATGGAAAAAACATAAACGCCTACATTTCTCAAACACCTGACGGTAAAACAATCATGCTGAACGGAAAAGTTTACAAAATTCAGGATGAAGACAAAATTTCCAAGGGACCCAAAAAAAGAAAAGGCGTCAGCGGACCTTCAATCGTTACCCCTCCCATGCCGGCTGTGGTGATTGCGGTTACGGTGAAAGAAGGCGACCCGGTTGAAAAGGGCCAGGGGGTTGTGGTGGTTTCTGCAATGAAAATGGAAACAACCCTGTGTGCGCCCTACAAGGGAATTGTCGCCAGGGTAAATGTTGCGGAAAAGGACAAGGTGATGCCCGGACAAATCCTTGTGGACATAGACCCTGAAAATATAGACCCTGAAAATATAAACCCCGAAAATATAGAGGAAACAAAACCTGGTGAGTTGGCCAATTGATGCCCGGGAAGATAATGTACCAATGGTAAACCAAGAGGAGATTTCAATGTCAGATCTTTTATATGAAGTAAAAAATCATGTTGCCTATATTACCATCAACAGAGAAGCCAACCGAAACTCAATCAGCAGTGATGCGGTGACCCTTTTCCTTGAAAGCCTTGATGCCGCCGAAGGGGACCAGGATGTAAGAGTGGTGTGTGTCAGTGGGGCCGGGGACAGAGTTTTTTGTTCCGGCGCTGACCTGGGAGGGGGGATCGGCAAAGGATCAGGCAAAGAAAATCAATCATTTAAAAATTACGCCGCCCTTATCACAAAGTTAGCCAAATTTCCCAAACCCACGGTCGCTAGAATCAATGGTCATTGCATGGCAGGAGGAACAGGTTTCATGCTTGCCTGCGATATTGTCATTGCCAAAGAAGACGCAAAATTCGGCACACCCGAGGTAAATGTGGGCCTTTTTCCCATGATGATCGGCGCCCTGATTTTCAGAAATGTTTTAAGAAAAAAAGCCATGGAGATGATTCTCCTGGGAGAAAAACTCACGGCACAACAAGCCCTTGAAATGGGGATGATTACAAGGGCAGTTCCCAAAGATCAATTTGACGCGGAAGTTGAAAAGGTGTTGAAAACAATTGCTTCCAAAAGTCCCATTGGACTGAAAATCGGGAAAGAAGCCTTCCGGGATATAGAAACCATGGACCTTGAAGACGCAATTAATTTTCTATCTGAAAAATTGATTCTAGTTGCCGGCACGGAAGATGCGGTGGAAGGCATCACCGCCTTTCTTGAAAAACGTACACCGGACTTTAAAGGAAAATAAAAAATCATCGATTCTAAAGCATCGCTTAGAAAGCATGGCTTATAAAACATAAAAATCAGGAGAAGGAAGATGGCGCAGATATTGAAAGTGGCAAATTGCAGCGGTTATTTAGGGGATAAACTGTCCGCTGCCAAGGAACTGGTTGAAGGCGGAGAAATCCATGTCCTCACAGGTGATTACCTTGCTGAACTGACCATGGCATTACTTTTCCGAATGAAAATGAAATCACCTGATAAAGGGTATGCATCCACCTTTTTAAAACAGATGAACGATGTCATGGGGCCCTGCCTGGATAAGGGCATAAAAATTGTCGCCAACGCCGGAGGCCTTAATCCCAAAGGACTTGCAGCGGAACTTGAAAAGGTTGCCAAGGAGCTTGGGATCCATCCAAAGATTGCCTATATCGAAGGGGACGATCTGCTTCCCAGAATCGCCGAGCTCCAGGAACAAGGGGAACAATTTTACCACCTGGACAAGGGAACCAGTTTGAAGTCCGCAGGCACCATGCCCATAACAGCCAATGCCTATTTTGGTGGATGGGGGATTACCAAGGCCCTTAACGAAGGCGCTGACATCGTCATCGGCGGCAGATTAGCCGATGCAGCCCTTGTTTCCGGGCCCTGTGCATGGAAATTTAAATGGAAGGAAAACGACTGGGATAAACTGGCAGGGGCTTATGCTGCCGGACATATTATCGAATGCGGCACCCAGGCCACCGGCGGGAATTACTCGTTTATTGACGAAGTTCCCGATTATAAAAACATGGGGTATCCCATTGCGGAAATGCATGAAGACGGTTCATTTGTTATTACAAAACATGAAGGTACAGGCGGGATTGTATCCGTTGGAACCGTTACGGCCCAGCTTTTATATGAAATCAAGCAGCCAGCCTATTTAACCCCTGATGTTAAAGCAAGATTTGATACCATCAAAATAAAACAGGAAGCAAAGGACAGGGTACTGATTGAAGGAGTTAAAGGCGAGCCGCCCACAGATTCGGCAAAGGTGTGTATCAACAACCTGTTTGGACACCGTAACACCTTAACCGCTCTTATTACCGGGCTTGATATTGAGAAAAAGGCAAAAATTGTTGAGAATAAGATCGGAAGAGCGTCGTGTAGGGAAAGAGTGTGCCTCTATGTGTA
>CAXHYW010000046.1:0-12407 GCA_964021475.1 uncultured Desulfobacteraceae bacterium
TTTTGATTCAATGGTTTTGGAGTGCTGGATTCGCATCGGAGATTACAAAAATAGGAGCTGCCGATTATATTTCCAGAGGCATCAGCTCAGACGGCACCACTGTGATCGGTTTTAGTGGTGGAACTTCTTTTTTCTGGAAAGATAATTCCCTGGTTTGGCTTCCCGCAGGTTATTCCGAGGCCCGGGGAATCAATGCCGACGGTACTGTGATCGTGGGTGATGCCATGTATGCCTTTCGATGGACAGCTGCCACCGGTATGCTGGATTTGGGAGATCTGGGCGGTGGCGTTGCCTCGGCAGAAAGCGTTAATGCAGACGGCAGTGTGGTGGTGGGCAAGAGTGAGAATGCCGGTGGTGAGCTTTTGGCATTTCGCTGGACCCAGGCCGGTGGTATAAAGAGCCTTGGCAGTCTGAATGCCGGGGATGTGGAATCCGTTGCCTATGATGTTAACGCGGCAGGTGATGTGGTGGTTGGATATAGCCGGGGCACAGATGTCGGGTTGAATGACAAGGCATTCCGCTGGACTCAAGTCGGTGGTATGGTCAGTCTTGGCGTATTGACCGGAGAGAGTAGCTCCTCTGCCAATGCCATAAGTTCCGATGGCACTGTTATCATCGGATTGAGCGGTACCAAGGCATTCCGATGGGAGGACGATACCATGTCGAATCTGGGCAACCTGGGCGGTGCCTCTTCCGATGCCTTAGACCTAAGTGCCGATGGTTCGGTGGTGGTTGGTTGGAGTAAGAACGGATCAGGAACTGATGAAGCATTCCGCTGGACACAGGCAAATGGCATGGAATCCTTAAAAAGCGTACTTGAATCCGATAGTGTCGTTATGACAGGATGGAATTTAAAGTCCGCCACCGGGGTTTCAGACGACGGGCGGACGTTTGTGGGAGACAGCACCAATGCTGACGGTAAAAATGAAATTTTTCTGGCCCGTGTTATCCCTGAGGTAGTTATCCCTGAGGTCGTTATTCCTGAGGTAGTTATGCCTGAGATTGTTATCCCTGTGATTGTTATCCCAGAACCAGAACCAGAGCCGGAACCGGAACCAGAACCAGAGCCAGAACCAGAGCCAGAACCAGAGCCAGAACCGGAGCCGGAGCCAGAAACTCCGGCCGGGATCATAACTGTATCAGAGCTTAATAATTCTTTGGCAGGCATGGCCCCCATCGGATCATGGGTTTCATCCATGGGATATGCATTCTCAGCTCTTTTGAGAAATGTATCACACGATGCAGCCCTGGCTATGAGGAACAAACCCAAAAGGGTGCTTCTGGCCATGAACGGATCCTTAGACGGGCTTGGGTCTCTCCCCGTTAATAAAACTCACTGGACCTCTTTCTGGACCCTGGGCGCTCTGATGAGCGACAATCACTTTTCAGGTGAGGACTTTGGCGGTGAAGGCGGTATGGGGCTCACCAGACACCAGACCAATGGCTTAAGCTTCGGCGGCGGCATGTTCTATGGAAGGCGCTCCATGGATACCACCCACGGTGGAAACCAGAAATTGACTCTCATGGGCCCTGGTGCCTTTGTTGTTTATGCCCCGAAGGAAACAGGGCTTTGCATGGAAATCGGCGCCCAGTGGGACCATATTGAGCTTAATCTGGTGCGGGGCTATCAAAACGGTACTGGATCAGCCTCTTCCGCCGGGTCGGCCAACGGCGGAATTTTCAGCCTGTCCGGCCGTCTTGGCTGGACCTTTCCAGTGGTTGACTCTCTGAACGTACAGCCTTTTGTCCAGTATAGCTGGCAGAGAATGAATATTGACGGCTACACGGAATCCCAAGGCCCTTTCCCGGCCAGTTTTGATTCGAGAACCGAAGAACAGAATATAGCCCGCCTTGGCCTGGAAATCCAGTATGCGTTCAGTGATAATCTCGATTTATTAACCTGGGCCTCTTGGTCATATCGCTTTGAAGACCAGAGCGGATCCATGAGCGGCAGGCTGATTGGTCTGAGCGAGTTTAATTACAGCGGCGGTATAATAGATAAAAATTGGGGGGGTGCAGGCATTAAATTTAATTATAGGCCCTGGGAGGGGTTTAAGGTTTTTTCAGGCATTAGCTGTGGTATAGAAAGCCGGTACAGTGTCGCTCCGGACCTGGCTTTGACCTTTGGTATGGGCTGGGATCTGTGATGCTGCCATGAGAACCCCGAATCCGATAAATGCAGACCCGCTGATACGGTTGACTATTTCACCCTGGCCGGTGTGGTCAGGCAGTTTTATCAAGAATCACAACAACCAGTCCCAGGACAAAAATCAACATCAACCTCTTGGGAACCGATGGTCAGGGTGGCTTTGGATTCTGCCATGCGGCTGATGACCTTTCCTTTGCGGATGACAAAAAGCCTTGGGGGACGAAGGCGGATACATTCCTGTTTGGAGGATGCCTGGAGGATCACCATATCGGCATTGCATCCGGGTGTCAGGCCGTAATCTTCAATGTTTAACGTGGTGGCCCCGTTGGTGGTGATTGCGTCAAACAGGGCTGCCTGCTGGTCAACTCCGGTCATGTGAAGGGCATGGACTCCCATGTGGGCCACCTCCAGCATGTCGTGGGTTCCCATGGGGTACCAGGGGTCCATGACATCATCATGGCCAAGACTCACATTGATACCGGCATCCATAAGTTCCGGGACCCGCATGAGTCCCCTTCTTTTCGGGTAGGTATCATGGCGTCCCTGGATGATCATGTTCACCAGGGGGTTGCAGACGCAGTTTATTTTTGCCTCTGCCATCAGGGGCAAAAGCTTTGACACATAGTAATTGTCCATGGAATGCATGCTGGTGAGATGGGAGCCGGCAACTCTGCCTGCAAGTCCCAGGCGTTGGGTCTCAAAGGCAAGGGTCTCAATGTGCCGGGAATGGGGGTCATCGGATTCGTCACAATGCATATCCACCATGAGTCCTCTCTTTTTTGCAAGCTCACACAGCAGGCGAATCGATTCCTTTCCGTCTGACATGGTTCTTTCAAAATGGGGAATTCCTCCCACCACATCCACCCCTTTATCCAGGGCGGATGTTAAAAGTTTCATCCCGTTTTTGGATCGCAACACCCCATCCTGGGGAAATGCCACCAATTGAAGATCAATATAATCTTTCATCTCCCTTCGAAGTTCTAAAAGAACATCAACGGCCATGAGGCTTTCATCTGTGGTATCCACGTGGCTCCGGATGATAAGATTGCCCTTGGCAATGGACCAGTGCAGCAGTTTTTTAGCTCTGGCCTTTACGGTTTCATGGGTAAGCGTGGGCTTAAGTTCTCCCCAGATTTTTATTCCTTCCAGCAGGGTGCCGCTCTGGTTGAACCGGGGGGTGCCCATGGAAAGGGTTCCGTCCAGGTGAACATGGCTGTCGATGAAGGGAGGGGTTACAAAATATCCTGCCGCGTCAATTGTTTGTTTTGCTGTTTGCTTTGCCTTGGAGTCAATTTTGGGGGCCACCTCAATGATTTTTCCCTCCTTGCAGGCAATTTGAACCAATTCTTTTTTTCCGTGAAGTTTTGCGTTGGTCACCAATAGATCGATCATGATTATCGCTCTCCTTTTCTAAATGGGATCAGCAGGGCTTTGGGATAGGCTGCCTTTCTGGACATGATAATCAGGGCAATGATGGAAAAAATATAGGGCAGCATGAGATAAAACTGATAGGGGATAGCCATGCCGGCCTGTTGTTGAACCCGCATCTGGATGGCATCAAATCCGGCAAACAGCAGGCATCCTATCAGGGCCTTATAGGGCTTCCAGGAGGAAAAAACCACCAGGGCGATGCAGATCCATCCCCGGCCGTTGACCATGCCAATGTAATAGGCATCAAATGCCGACATGGTGAGAAAGGCCCCGCCAACTGCCATCATGGCACTGCCAAAGCATACGGCCAGGGTTCGAAGCAAAAAGACATTTAACCCTTGAGCCTCAACGGCCAACGGGTTTTCGCCCACCATGCGAAGGGCAAGGCCCAAGGGGGTTTTATAGAGAACAAAGGCCACAAAAATGATGGAGGCAAAGGCAAGATAGGTCATGGGCGTCTGGCTGAAAATAATTTCCCCCACAAAAGGAATATCCTTGAAAAATGGGATATCCAGGGGTTGGAAGGGGATAATTTTTGGCGGGGTGGTCGCCTTGGGCAGCAGCATTCGAAACACATAGGCACTCAGGCTGCTGCCCAGCATGGTGATGCCAAGGCCGGTCACATGCTGGGAAAGTCCCAGGTAAACCGTGAATATTGAGTGAAGCAGGCCAAAAAGGGCACCCACAAATCCGGCAAAGGCAATCCCTCCCCAGAGGCTTCCCCCCAGATACACCCACATCCAGCCCCCCATGCATCCTGCGGCCATGATACCTTCAATGCCAAGGTTTAACACCCCGGCTCTTTCACAGACAAGTTCCCCAAGGGTGCCGAATATCAGGGGGGTGGCCATGCGGATGCAGGCCATCCAGAATCCGGTTTCAAGAAAAAATCCCATTAAATCCATGGCGCCTATCCCCTTCTTATCCGGTAGCGTGTGAGGAACAGGGCAACCAGCACGGATAATAAAGACACCGCAGTGGTCACATCGGCAATATAGTTTGAGATATTAATGGCCCGGCTCATGGAATCGGCCCCAATATAAATAATGGCCACAAAAATGGCAGAGGCCACCACTCCCAGAGGGTGCAGGGCCGCCAGCATGGCCACCACAATACCGGTATAACCAAATCCTGGAGACAGATCCGTGGTCAGATATCCTTTTACTCCACACAATTCACTCACCCCTGCCATGGCAGCCAGGCCCCCGCTTAAAAGGGCCGTGCGGATAATGGTGTTTGTGACCGGCATCCCGGCAAAGGTACTGGCCTTGATGCTGGACCCCACCGCCCTTATCTCAAAACCCCAGGTGGTTTTTTCCATGAACCACCAGACAAACACAGCCGATAAAACTGCCAGGACAAAGCCCAGGTGAAGCCGTGTTTTTGCCATGATAATCGGCAGTATGGCAGAATCAAGCACTGGTTCGGACTGGGGCCATCCCATGGACATGGGGTCCTTCCAGGGACCGAAAACCAGCCAGTTGACAAACAAGAGCACCACAAAATTAAGCAGCAGGGTGGTGACCACCTCATCCACATTCAGGTGGGTTTTAAGAAAGGTGGGGACCAGCAGGAACAGGCCGCCGGCAAGGGCGCCTGCCCCAAAAAGATAGGGGATCATCACATAGGCGGGGAGAGCTACTCCCTTTGTTCCTAAAAGAACGGCCACACAGGCCCCAATGTAAAATTGCCCTTCGGCACCGATATTCCAAAGTTTTGCCCTGAAGGCGACGGCGGCGGCAAGGCCGGTAAATATCAGGGGGGTTGCCCGGGTCAGGGTTTCGCTCAGGGCAAATCGGGAACCCAGCGCTCCTTTTATCAAGAGCTTCCACCCTTCCAAGGGGGAGGCGCCCCCCCAGAGGATCAGAACAGAGCAGATCGCCATGGAAACCCCCAGGGCCATCAAAAGGGCACAAATAAGCCTCACAATGGAGATGCTTTCACGAACCTCAAGTCTCATTTTTTTCTCCGTTCACCCGGCCATGGGAAGCAATCTGGCCGGACATGATTAACCCCAATTTTGCCCTGTCCACCTGGTTGGCATCCTTTGGATCCGATAGCCTGCCATGAAAGATGACACAAATTCGATCTGCCACCTGAAATAGTTCATCCAGATCTTCAGATATGATCAAAACACCCGCCCCTTGTTTGGCCGCCGCTAACAATTGTGTGTGAACATAGGAAGTTGCTCCCACATCCAAGCCCCAGGTGGGCTGGTTGGCAAGAATGATCCGGGGAGACCCGGAAAGCTCCCTTGCCAGTATCAGTTTTTGCATATTGCCGCCGGAAAGGTTTCGAACCGGGGTGTTGATACTCGGACAACGCACATCAAATTTTTTGACCAGCTTTTTTGCCAGGGTTGCAATGGCAGAAAACCGCAGTAAGCCCTTGTTCGAGAGGGGAGGCCCCCCATAGGTAACGCTTGCTATATTTTCCATGACGCTCATGTCCCCGATAATGCCGGTCCCGTTTCGATCATCCGGGATTCTTCCCACCCCTTCCTTTATCATGCGCCGGGGACTTACATGGGTGAGCTCCTTTGAATCAAGCTTAAGTTTCCCCGTATAGTTGCTGACAAGACCTGAGATCAAATCGGCAAGCTGTGACTGCCCGTTTCCCGAAACACCTGCAATGCCAAGAATTTCATTTGTCCTGAGGGTCAGATTGAGATTTGTTAACAATTTTTTTCCCTTACCGTCAACAAGGGTAATATCTTCGAGTGAAAGCACCTCTTTTCCCGGGATCTGTCGTTGCCTGAGGGGCCGCACAATATCACTTCCCATCATGGCCTTGGCAAGGGCGTTGGGGGTTGTATCACAGGTTTTTGATTCAAAAACCACCCGGCCCTGGCGCAGGACAATACACCGGTGGCTGGCCGCCATCACCTCCCGCAGTTTGTGGGTGATAAAGATAACACTTAACCCATCTTTTACTAACTGGGCGATGGTTGCAAAGAGAGAATCCGATTCCTGGGGGGTAAGCACCGCAGTGGGCTCATCTAAAATGAGGATCTTTGCATCCCGGTAAAGCACCTTTAAAATCTCAACCCGCTGCTGTTCTCCCACTGAAAGATCCTTGACAATGGCGTTGGGGTTGACACTCAGCCCAAAACGTTCCATGAGATGACTTAATTTTTTTTTCGCCGTTTTTTTCTTGCTTTTAAGGCAGGTAAGAGATTGGGTCCCCACCATGATATTGTCCAGAACACTCATGTTTTCTGCCAGGGTAAAGTGTTGGTGCACCATACCGACGCCGGCTGTAAGCGCTGCCCGGGGAGAGCCCGGGGGCAGTTTTTTTTCAAATACTTCCACCTCTCCTCTATCGGCCACATAATGGCCGAAAAGAATGGACATCAGGGTGGTCTTTCCTGCACCATTTTCACCTAGCAGGGCAACAACCTCCCCTTTTTCAAGGGAGAAGCAGATGTTGTCATTGGCAGCAACCGCACCAAAATATTTGGTGATGCCGGATAATTTAAGTATGGGTTCCGTCATAGTGAAAGGGGCCATGGGGTCCTAAGACCCCATGGCGGTGGCCTTAAAAAAAGTTAGAAGGTTGATTTTGGCTCTGTATCATTGATTTCAACCACAAGGGAGCCTGCCATAATGGCTTTTTGGGCCTCCAGAACCTTTGTCTTAACGTCGGCGGGAATTTTATCTTCAAATTCATAAAAAGGAGACAGGGCGGCACCACCTTTGCCCATCATGGTCCATTCCTTGTAATCTTCGGCAGTAAATTTACCTTGTTTTACGAGGGTAATGGCTTGGTTTACAGCGCTTTCCATGTTCCACAGGGCCGAGGTCACCACAACCTCCTTCCCATTTTCTTCTTTGTTCATGTCATTGACATTCCCAAAGGCTAGGATCCCTTTTTCCCGGGCCGCATCCACAACGCCTGCCCGTTCCGCATAGAGGATATCAACGCCGGACTCCACCTGGGCATAAGCAAATTCCTTTGCCTTTGGCGGATCATACCAGGAACCGATGAAAGATACTTTAAACTCAACTGCAGGGTTGACTGATTTTGCCCCTGCCATGAAGGCATGGAATAGCCGGTTTACTTCACCAATGGGGTATCCGCCCACCATACCGATCTTGTTCGTTTTTGTCATCTTGCCTGCGATCATGCCCATGAGGAAACAGGGTTCATGGATATAGTTGTCAAATACAGACAGGTTCGGGTCAGCAGGTCCAAAGGTATCTCCCATGAGATAGGCCACTTCGGGGTAGTCCTTTGCCACTTTTCTGACGTCACGGGAGATGCCAAACGCTTCGCCTACAATGAGGTTGACTCCCTTTTCAGAATATTCCCGAAGTACCCGGATATAATCTGTGTTGGACACTTTTTCCGAATACACATATTCGATGTCGCCAGCATCACTAGCCTTTTGAAGTGCCTTGTGAAGACAGGCATCCCATTTTTGCTGAATGGGCTGGGTATAGATACCGGCCACTTTGATTTTTTCTGCGGCAAACGCACTGGCCGTAAACAGCGTCGCGCCCAAAAACAAAAGGCTTACAATCATGGATAAACGTTTCATAAATAATCCTTCTTAAATGACAATGGTTAATAAAAAAAAATGGTTAATAAAAAAATTAAGGGTGTTTGTTTGGGTTAAATAGTTCATCATATCTTGCGATATGGCAAAAAATATACCCATAGAACCACAGTTGATTTTGTCAACGAAAGTTAGCATGTTACAGGTCAAATTACAACCAAAGCCAAAGTAGCAAAAGCCAAAATACCAAATACCAAATACCAAAGTCAAAATACCAAAGTCAAAATAATTGATACTTCAAAAGGCTCCATAAACCCTAAGTGTTGGGTCTGGTTATCAATGTACCTGTCGATTCCTTAATTTTCCTTTACAAGGTTTTTTTATGCTGTTAAGGATTCTTTTATTAAAATGTAGGACCCAAGAAAATAAACCTTAAACAACAAAGGAATGTGAATATCATGGGCGGTTTTTTCGGATGTGCAGCAACCAAGGCATGCAATAAAGAACTTTTTTACGGAACCGATTATCTGTCCCATCTTGGAACCAAACGCGGCGGGCTTGCCACCGTGGGAAAGGACGGGTTCCAGCGGTCGATTCACAGTCTTGAAAATGCCTATTTCCGGTCGAAATTTGAGGCGGATCTTGATGCGTTGACGGGGAATATGGGGATTGGGGTTATTTCTGATACCGATTCCCAGCCCATTATCATCCATTCACATTTGGGAACATTTGCCCTGGTGATGGTGGGAAAGGTTGTTAATCTGGCAGAACTTGCCAAAGAGGCCTTTGACCGGAATGTTCATTTTTCCGAAACAAGCCAGGGGGATATCAATCCCACCGAGCTTGTGGCCACTATGATTTGTGAAGCCCCAAGTTTTAAAGAGGGAATCAAAAATGCCCAGGATAAAATTATGGGGTCCTGCTCCATGCTGGTGTTGACGGTTTCGGGTATTTTTGCCGCCCGGGATCGATTGGGCAGAACCCCCATTGTCATTGGAAAGCGGGAAAATGCCTTGGCAGCCAGTTCCGAATCCAGTACTTTTTCCAATCTGGGGTTTGAGATGGAATATACGCTTGGACCTGGTGAAATTGTTTTCTTGACTTCAGAAGGGATGGAGAGGGTCCAGGCCCCCGGGGAAAAAATGCAGGTTTGTTCTTTTCTCTGGGTCTATTATGGATACCCGGTTTCTTCCTATGAAGGGATTAATACCGAGCAGGTTCGGTATAATTGTGGGGCAGCGCTTGCCCGGAACGAGACGGCAACGGCAGATTTGGTGGCGGGCATTCCAGATTCTGGTATCGGCCATGCCATTGGATTTGCCAATGAAAGTAAATTGCCCTATATGCGCCCCTATGTGAAATACACCCCCACCTGGCCCAGAAGTTTCATGCCCCAGAACCAGGCCATGCGGGATCTGGTTGCCCGGATGAAGCTGATTCCTATCAGGGAAATTATCCAGGGTCGCAGGATCATTTTCTGTGATGATTCCGTGGTTCGGGGAACCCAGCTCCAGGACAATACTCAGATTTTGTATGAATATGGTGCCCGTGAGGTTCACATGCGCATTGCCTGTCCCTGCCTGATTCATCCCTGTGAGTTTTTGAATTTTTCAACCTCCAGATCCACCCTGGACCTGGCCGGGCGGAAAGCCATTTACCAGATAGAAGGAACTGAAGATATGGACTTGGCTCAATATGCCGTTGACGGATCGGAATCACACCAGGCCATGGTTGGCAATATTTGTGATCGCTTGGGCCTGACCAGTCTTCGGTATCAGAAACTTGAGGATCTGGTGGCGGCCATCGGGCTTCCCAAGGAAAAATTGTGCACCCATTGCTGGGACAATTCCAGCTATTATTAAGGGGGTGATTTCTTTGGGCATTGATTCACAGCGGTTTTTTGATTCCCATTGCCATCTCCATGATGAAAGGATACTTGCGGATATCCCCCATATTGTAATGCGTGCCCAAAAGGCCGGGGTCCGATATATGGTTTCCTGTGCCACCATGGAAGACAATTTTGCTCAAACCGCAAGGCTTGCATCAAACTTTGATTCGGTGATCCCCTGTTTTGGCATTCATCCCTGGTTTCTGGACAGTCTATCTGAAAACTGGCAACAGACCCTTGAAGCCTATCTTGCCGCCCCTGGGGCCGGGATTGGTGAAACCGGATTGGACTTTATGGATAAAGGGGCCAACCGGGATCTTCAGCTACAGGTTTTTTCCCATCACATGGTGCTTGCCCGTGAACTTGAAAGACCTGTTAATATCCATATTCGTAACGCCTGGGATCCGTTTATCCGATTGCTTAAAAAAATGGGCCCCTTAAAAACACCCGGCCTGATTCATTCCTATTCCGGATCAGCAGACATGGTTCCCCTGTTTGAAAAATATAACTTATATATTTCTTTTTCAGGATCCGTGACCCGACCCAATGCCAAAAAAGTGGTCAAGGCGCTTGCGGCTGTTTCCCAAGAAAGGTTTCTGATTGAGACCGATACCCCGGATATTTTCCCAAGTTTTTTTCCCAATCTTGAGGCAAATCAGGTAAATAAACTCAACGAACCAAAGAATTTAGCGGCCATTGCACAAATTGCCGCCAAAAGGCGTCAGATGGGGTTTGAAGAATTTGTAAATCATGCGTATAATAACAGTTTAACCCTGTTTAACCCGATTTTGCCCTGACCGGTTTTGATTGCAATACCTTGGCCGGAGTTTTATATAAAAGGAGATACGTAAAATGAATCAGTTTGCCCGCACAGAACAGTTATTGGGCCTAGCGGCCATGGAGAAAATTAAAAAGGGTCGGGTGGCAATATTTGGTTTGGGGGCGGTGGGATCTTTTGCGGCCGAGGCCATTGCCCGGACCGGGGTCGGATATCTGCGTCTGGTGGATTTTGATCGGGTGGACGCCTCCAATATCAACCGTCAGCTCTATGCCTTAAATTCCACCATTGGCCGGGGAAAGGCCAAGCTTGCCCAGGAGCGGGTTTTGGATATCAATCCCCTTTGTGAGGTGGATGTTCACGACACCTTTGTCAATGCAGACAGTTTAACCGATCTTTTGTCCCGGGATATTGATGTGGTGGTGGATGCCATTGACGGGCTTAATTCAAAGGTTAACCTGATCTTTGGAGCCCATGAGATGGGGTTGCCCGTGGTCTCCAGCATGGGGGCAGGGGGTAAGACCGATATCTCCATGATCAAAACAGGGGATCTTTCTGAAACCTGTGTCTGCCCCCTGGCCCGGGTGGTGCGTCAACGGCTCCACCGCCGGGGCGTGTATGAAGGGATTCGTTGCATTTATTCCATTGAAAAAGCTTTGAACAAACAGCCCCCTGTCACCGATTCTGTGGATCTGCCTGAACCGTCTGGTCTGCCTGGCCACGGCCGGTCCCGGCCTCCCATTGGCACCATCCCCTGGGTTCCCGGGGTCTTTGGCCTCTCCATGGCAGCCGAAGTCATCAAGATAATCACCTAGGTCCAATTGCTCTGGGCAAAATTTAGGTGGCGCTTCATAAAAAAAAATGTACGCAAAGTTTCAACTTTGGTGTGCAAGTCTCGCAACTTTTCATGGTTCAAACCGAATTGAACCATCTGTTTTTGTTTTGCGGCTGATTTGACATTTATAGATAATAGCTATACATTAAATCATGCATTATCGTGATTTATGAATGGTCGTTTTTTATAAAAAGGGATGGGTTATGAAAATCAGCAAGAAGCAGCAAAAGGAAAATCGCACAAAGATTATTGCAGCCACCGTTGATCTGGTGATCTCAAAGGATTTAAAATCAGCCACCATGCGGGAAATTGCCAGGAAGGCAGGGGTGGGGGACGCCACCATTTATAATTATTTTTCCACCAAGGAGGCTATCCTCTACGCCTATTATGGAGATAAGTTTGACCAGCTTACACAGGCTTTGATCCAGATCCCTGATTTCAATCAGTTTACCTTCCAGGAACAACTCCAGACTTTTTTTGAAACCAAGCTGGAACTGTTTTTGCCGGACAGGGAATTTTTAGAAAAAACCTTTAAGCTGGCCTTTTTTACCCTAAGTCAGCATTACAGCCGGGTCAGGCCGGTTAAGGAAAAATTTGTTGCCATTGTCCGGGAGATATTTGACGCAGCCATTGAGGCCGGTGAAATCCAGGACCAGGTATTCCTTGAGCTCACCATCCAGTTATTTTGGGAATATTATATCGGGGTGATTATTTACTGGCTCTCCGATGACTCCCCCCAATTTGAACAAACCAGTGTTCTTATTGATAAAAGTATTGATCTGGCCGCAGCCTCTATCGGTGCCGGAATCGGAAATAGGATATTTGATA